>JAEWZS010000036.1 GCA_023458355.1 Bacillota bacterium | reverse complement strand
GTATCTACCACGACTTTCCTCGCATCGCTTCTGATGTTTCGGTAGTTAACGTAAACCTCGACATGGCCGCGGGACAGTTCGGCGGTAAGCACCTTTCTTAAGGTGTCCTCCACAAAGCCGATGTGGCGCGGCATTCTGAAATTAAGATCGAGATACCGGTGGTTGACGCTTTTTAGCTCCACCGTAAACTCGCGCCCATCTTCGGTGATGCTCGCACGTCCAAAGCCCGTCATGCTGCTGACCATATCTCTGCCTCCCTTGGTACGAATTCTTCAATAAAAATCAAAATTCGCACAGATGGTCTACCAGACCATTTTGACTTTTAATTATAACATGAAGCACCGAATGAAATCAAAATGTTTTATACAGTTCGTCTGCTTCCGGAGGCGTTATGAGCGTACCGTCCACAAACCTTGCATCGCTGCCCGCCGCACGGCCTATGACTGCTGCGTCTATACCCGCTTCGTTGAGTATTTTCACTAGCCCCACCCCATCTGAAACGGCAATGAGCATACAACCGCTCGAAATAAGACGGAGCGGGTCGATCTTAAAAGCATCGCACAGTTTTTGCGTAATGGGATGCACGCGAATTTGCGCCTTATCGATAATGATACCGCGCCCTGCGGCAAATGCCATCTCCCAGGCAGCACCCAAAACACCGCCCTCGGTGACGTCGTGCATGGCAGTCGCGCCATAATCTGCAGCAATAAGCCCTTCTTTCACTACGCTGATAGAATCGATAAAGCCGCGCGCTTCTAAAAGTTCAGCTTCCGATACGCCTGTAATGCGGTGCGCTTGCTCCGACGCGATAATGGATGCGCCCTCAATCCCCGCATGCTTGGTGAGTACAAGGCTATCGCCGTCTTGCATGCCGCCCGGGGTTAAAACCCCGCGCTCACCTGCTTTAGCTAAAACCGTGGCATTTGTGACGATGCGCGTGACCGCATCCGTAATCTCCGTATGCCCACCTAAAATCTCTACGTTTTCACGTGCAGCCGTTTCAGAAAGCTCTGTCGTTACCGTATTGAGTTCCTCCTCCGTAGCAGAGGGCGGTGCGAGAAGCGTAACGAGAAGTCCAATTGGCTCAGCGCCTGCAGCAGCCGCGTCGTTGCAATTCACATGTACCGTGAGCCGTCCTATGTTTTTCGTCGCGGAGGTGATTGGATCGGTTGAAAGCACAGCGAGTCTTCCTCCCAATTCCACAGCTGAACAGTCTACCCCCACACTCGGTGCGCATACGACTTCGGAACGCACATGCTGCAATTTGCTGAGCACGAGTTTATTTAAAGTGTCGTTATCGAGCTTACCAAGCCTCATTGTGCATCTCCGATCATAGTAAAGAATTCGGCCTCATCAAGCACCGCAACATTGAGCTCCCGCGCCTTTGTGAGCTTGCTGCCCGCTCCCGGGCCTGCTACCACAAAATCGGTATTTTTACTCACGCTTGAAGCTGCCTTACCGCCCAAGCTTTCGATGAGCGCCTCAATTTCTTTTCGATCCATGCGCTCCATGCTTCCCGTTACCACGAGCGTTTTCCCGGCAATGGGGCTTCCCTCGTTTGATTTTACTTCCTCAGGCCTCGGTTTTACGCCGTGTGCCAAGAGGCGGTCTATCTGGTTTGCTATGGAAGGATCGCTGAAAAACTCTAAAATGCTATCAGCTACGACAGCGCCTATGTCTCGCACCTCGAGAAGCTGTTCACGCGAAACCGTGCGCACGGCCTCAAGTGTATGAAAGTTGCGCGCAAGGTCGCGGGCGGTCTTTTCGCCCACGTTTGGGATACCTATAGCGAACAAAAATGCGCTAAGTGAACAGTCCTTGCTCCGTTCAATGGCATCCTTGAGGTTTTTCGCTTTCTTCTTCTGAAAGCCCTCGAGCGCTAAAAAGTCGTTTTCCGTGAGGTCATAAAGATCCGGGATGCTATTGAGGTTCAATCGCTCCACAAAAAGATCGGCAGTCTTTTCGCTGAATGTCTCAATATCCATGGCGTTACGCGAAGCATACTGCGTAAGCCTGCCTGAAATTTGCGGACGGCAAGAAAGTGAGTTTGTGCAAAAAATATGCACGCCGCGCTGCTCCACATGCGCACCGCACGCGGGACATACCATGGGCATTTTAATTTCCGCTTCGGGAACATCGTCCTCAACCGCCCCCATAATTTCGGGTATCACGTCGTTGCTTCGCCTTAAAAACACGGTGGAGCCTATTCCGACGCGCTTGCGCTTGATATCATCAAAATTGTTAAGTGTAGCGTGGCGAATGGTTGCGCCTGCAAGCTCCACGGGGTCAAAGCTGGCGCGCGGTGTAAGCTTGCCCGTACGCCCCACCTCCCATGTTACCTCCCGAACCACCGTGGTGGTCTCCTCAGCCGCAAATTTATAGGCAATGGCCCACCGCGGAAAACGGTCGGTTGCACCAAGTACCTCTCGGGTTTTAAGATCGCTGATCTTCACGACCATGCCGTCTATGAGAAAATCAAACGTTTCGCGTTTTTTTTCAGCCTCCTCGATACCACTTAGAAGCTCCTCCGCATTGAAACAGTGCTTCGTGCCGCTGCTTACGGGAAATCCGTTTTCCCTCAAAAAATCGAGCATTTCAAAGTGATCGCTGAGTGTTTTCCCTTCGATATAGCCCACGTCATAGCTAAAAAAATCGAGTCGCCTTTTTTTCGTGACCTGCGGGTCGAGGTTCCTTAATGCCCCGGCAGCGGCGTTTCGCGCATTTTTAAACGGCTCCATCGAAGTTTTGTTGAGCTCTTCGAGCACAGATAACCGCATATAGCACTCTCCACGCACCTCCATGCGCCCTTTGAAGGGGACGGAAAGCGGGATGGAGCGTATGGTCTTAACCTGCGGCAGTATTTCCTCGCCTACCTCACCGTTGCCGCGCGTGGCTCCGTTCACAAGTACGCCGTTTTCGTAAGTCAGATTGACAGTGAGCCCATCAAACTTATGCTCGAGCGCAAAGGAGATAGGCGGCAATGCTTCGCCTGTTTTTTCATTATGTTCGGTGCGGAGCTTTTCGGCGCGGTTTGCCCAATCCTTTAAATCAGCACCCGTACGCACCTTATCGAAGCTTAAAAGCTTATTCAAATGCCTGTGTGGCTTAAATGCCGCAAGCGGTGCGCCTCCGACGCGATGGGTTGGCGAATCGGGCAACACTATGCCCGTTTCTTCCTCGAGTTTTACAAGCTCGTCGAAGAGCTTATCATAATCAAAATCGCTTACTTTGGGTGCGTCAAGCACATAGTAGGCGTTGGCGTAAACATTTAGAAGCTTCACAAGCTCTTGCATGCGGTCCAAAATAGGCGCCTCCTTATTAGGAATGTGACTCAATGGGAGCGTAAGCCGCTGCGAATTTTTTGATACCCACGGTGTCAAAATCGATGGTGATGATAGTGGCGCTGCCCGTACCCGTCACCTCAAGCACCGTGCCGAGCCCAAACTGCGCATGTTTCACACGCTCAAACGGATTAAAGCTGCGACCTGGCGTTTTTGGCTTAACGGTAGGCGCAGCGTTTGCATGCGGATCAAATCCAAAATAGGCGTTGGCGCGCGCTGCATAGCTGCTTGCCTTATTTTGCACGACCGTGTAGCCTTCGTCACTCACGCGTTCAGCCTTTTCCTGCTGAATGAGTTCTTGCGGTATCTCCTCTATGAAGCGCGAGCGGCGGTTGAGTGAATAGTCGCCGAAAAGCTGGCGCTGCTTGGCATGGAGAAGGTATATCTTCTCCCTTGCGCGGGTGATGCCCACATAGCAAAGCCTCCTCTCCTCCTCCATGGCGGATTCGGAGAGATTGTTGCGCGCACGTGAGGTTGGGAATATGTTTTCTTCCATACCCGCTAAAAACACCACCGGGAATTCCAGCCCTTTAGCGCTATGGAGTGTCATGAGCGCCACCGCGCGGCTTTCGCCGTCCATGGCATCGATATCGGCAACGAGCGCCACGTTCTCTAAAAATGCCGCAAGCGCACTTTCCTCCTCGGGAAGGTCGCGTTCAATCTCTTTTATGTTTCCCACAAGCTCGCGG
>JAEWZS010000035.1 GCA_023458355.1 Bacillota bacterium | reverse complement strand
TCAGGTCGGACAGACAGGAAAGACCGTTCGCCCAAGCCTGTATCTTGCCTGCGGCATATCCGGTGCGATACAGCATATGGCCGGCATGGAGAATTCCGAAACAATCATTGCCATCAATACCAACGAGACGGCACCCATTTTTAACATTGCAGACCTCGGTATCGTGGGCGATGTAAACGTGATACTGCCAAAGCTTACTGAAGCCGTGAAAAAGGCTAAAGATTCGAGCTGCGGTTATATGCCGTGTGCATGTGCGGATGCCTTCCTCAACCTGCGTAATGTTACCTTCAGCGTACAACAGGGAATTGCTTATCTTACAATTAACCGTCCGCAATCCATGAATGCTCTCACTGCGGATACGCTTAAGGAGATTGGCGCGGTGGCGGATAAACTTGCACAGGACGATAGCGCAAAGGTGCTCATTGTGCGCGGCGCGGGTGGACGCGCATTTGCCGCAGGCGCTGACATTGCAGCAATGCATCAGATGACCGAGGAGGAGGGACGCGAAATATCCGTGCTCGCGCAGACCACCTTCTCAAAACTTAAAGCCCTGCCGCAGATTGTCATCGCAGCGATAAACGGCTTCGCTCTGGGGGGTGGAAACGAGCTTGCCATGGCATGCGATATCCGCATTGCGAGCTCACGTTCCAAATTCGGCCAACCGGAAGTCAATCTGGGCCTCATTCCCGGATTTACCGGAACGCAGAGGCTGCCACGGTTGGTGGGGAAAGGCATGGCCAAATCGCTCATATTTACAACAGAAATGATAAGTGCGGAGGAAGCTTTGCGAATCGGTCTTGTCAGCAAGGTTGTCGCCCCTGAAGCGCTTATGCGCACTGTGCAGGGAATTGCGATGCTGATACTCAATAAAAGCGTATATGCCGTGCAGCAGGCAAAAAAAGCAATCAACGAGGGATTTGCGGTAGATATCGAGCACGGGCTGGAGATCGAAAACGATGCATGGACCAATTGCTTCAGCGAGGCGGGCGAAGCACATGAGGGCATGACTGCATTCGTGCAAAAGCGCAAGCCCAATTTTAGGGATTTTTAACAAGGAGGCAACATAGAATGGATTTCTTAAGTTGTGTAAGCAGCAGGCGGAGCATCCGTAAGTTTAAGCCCGATCCAATCGGGCATGATGTAATAAATCGCATTATTGAAGCGGTATCCTTTTCGCCTTCATGGAAGAATACGCAAACTGCGCGTTACACATTCGTCGAAAGTGAAGCGCTAAAATCCGAACTCGCCGACCGCTGTACGGTGAGCTTCCCAAATAACGGCCGCATCATTAAAGGAGCGCCCGCCGTAATCGTGCTTTCGAGCATTCGCAATAGATCCGGCTATGACCGCGATGGTTCTTTTACCACGTCTAAGGGTGCCGGTTGGGAGATGTTCGATGCGGGAATCGCAGCACAGACTTTATGCCTTGCAGCCTGTAACGAAGGGCTCGGTACCGTAATTATGGGCATATTCGATGAAAATGAAGTTGCGAGTGTAATAGGACTCGACAGTTCTCGGAGCGTTTCCGCACTTATAGCAATCGGCTATCCGGACGAGCAGCCTGTGATGCCAAAACGCAAGGATACGAGTGATCTCATAAAATACAGATGATATCTGTGTGCTGCATGGGATTAATCAGAGTATTAGCCCGCAATTATATCCGAAATAAACCCTTCGAATGGCAGTACTTTCGAAGGGTTTTTAGCGCTCATGACAGTACTTCCATCCGCAAATCATCAGAGTCGGAGTCGAGGCCCTCAAAACTCATTACAGGCACTCCAAAGCTGGGTTGCGGCGAACGAGTCAAATCGCGTTCGTAAATGCCGTCCTTCCATCTGTTTCAATATATGGGCTAATTACTAAATTACATTAAAACAAATTCTTCGTTGGCATACAAAACAATATGTGCAAATGGTATAATAACCGCAAGCGGTTATTATACAGCTAATTTTATGGCCTTCTGCCTCGCCCCTTTAGGGCAACCGGCAGAAATGGCCGATTATACCATATCCGCTTCGCTCCTATGGTATAATAATCACAAGCGAGCATCATGCGGCTTTTTTTATGCTGCGCAATTTTCACCCAAAGCCGGTGGGCACGGGTGAGCGATTATCCGCAAAAACATGCTATTGGGGATTGGAATGGATTTAAGTATCTTAAATGAACGGCAACGTGAGGCTGTCGAGTGCCTGGACGGCCCGCTTCTTGTGCTCGCAGGCGCGGGAAGCGGTAAAACAAGGGTATTGACCTATCGCATCGCCAACTTTATTGAGCACGGCGTTAAGCCGTGGAATATACTTGCACTTACCTTCACCAACAAGGCTGCCAACGAAATGCGCGAGCGCGTGGAGTCGCTTGTAAACTATGGTGCAAGTGATATGTGGGGCACCACGTTCCATTCCTGCTGCGTTCGTATATTAAGGCGCGAGGCAGATCGCATCGGCTACGCGAAAAATTTCGTCATTTACGACGATTCGGATCAAATGAGCGTCATCGGGGATTGCCTTAAGCAACTAGGCATCAGCGATAAGGACATGCCTAAGCGTGAGGTGAAGGAACGCATCAGCGACGCAAAAAACAAGTCGCTCGACCCTGAGGCCTATCTTCTTGAAAACCGCCACCTCGACAAAGCGGTCTTCAAGGTATATAAGCTTTATGTAAAAAGGCTCAAAGACGCAAACGCGCTCGATTTTGACGATCTTCTTCTTCTTACCATACGCCTTTTTGAAACCTGCCCTGACATTTTGCAAAAATACCGCGAGCGCTTTCAATATGTGCTTGTGGACGAGTATCAGGATACCAACCTTGCGCAGTATAAGCTGATTGCGCTTCTATGCAAAGAGCATAAAAACATATGTGTGGTAGGCGACGACGACCAGAGCATCTACGGCTGGCGTGGCGCTGATATACGAAACATTCTTGATTTTGAAAAGGATTTTGATGGCACGCGTGTCATCCGCCTCGAGCAAAATTACCGCTCAACAAGTAATATTCTCAATGCTGCTAACGCCGTAATCGAAAACAATCTTGGCCGTAAGCGAAAAACGCTTTGGACGGAGAATCACGGCGGCGAAAAGGCGGAACTCTATACCGCCGCTGACGAGCGCGATGAAGCTCGCTTCATCTGCCAGAAAATACTCGACGGTGTGCGCGAGGGCAGGAGCTATTCGGATTTCGGCATATTGTATCGCATGAATGCGCAAAGCCGCGTCATAGAGGGTACACTATCCAACTACGGCATACCCTACCGCGTGTACGGCGGGCAGCGGTTCTATGAGCGCAAGGAAATTAAGGATATCATGGCGTACCTTAGGCTCATCTACAACCCGAGCGATGACGTCGCGTTAAGCCGCATTATAAACGTACCGCGCCGCGGCATCGGCGATACTACCGTACAGGAGCTTGCGCGCGCCGCACAAGAAAACAATACATCCATGCTTTTAACCGCTATGAGCGGGGAAGGGTTTGCCCCCCGTGTTGCTGCAAAACTAAAACCATTTGCCGACAGCATTACGGATTTTATAGCCCAACAGATGCTCATGCCGCTTTCGGAGTTTGTCGCGTGGCTTGTCATAACGCTCGATTATGAGCAATACCTTGCTGCGGACGATAAAAAGAATGACATCGAATCGCGCATGGAAAATATACGCGAGCTTGTGGGAAACATAAAAGAGATTGAACGCGACCTTCCTGAGGAGGAGAGTGCGCTTGCGGCCTTTTTAGAGAACGTGGCGCTCGTTGCCGATATTGATGCCATGGACGGCGAAAGCCGCGCGGTGGCGCTCATGACACTCCATAGCGCGAAGGGCCTGGAATTTCCGGTGGTGTTTTTAGCGGGTATGGAAGAAAACATATTCCCAACCTCACGTGCGCGCAACAATCTTTCCGAATCCGCCATGGAGGAGGAGAGGAGGCTTTGCTATGTGGGCATCACCCGCGCAAGGGAGAAGATATAC
>JAEWZS010000034.1 GCA_023458355.1 Bacillota bacterium | reverse complement strand
CGCCTGCGGCTGCTAAAAGTTTATATACGGCAGATTTCACATAAAAAAAAGCGGCCGTATTAAATAAACCGCTTTACTTAATACGGCCTTAGGTTTTAGAAATTACGCTTAAGCGGCGCGTTCAACCGAAGCCTGAAAGTCATGCACATAGAGCTTACGCGCGTTTTTAAGCTGCCTTTCGCGCACCTCGCGCGCCATGCGGCGTTTGCGGCTTATGACCTCCTGCCGTATTACGGCAATAGCCATAGCGCCGATAAAAATGCCCGGGAGCATGAAGCTGAAAAACAAACCGAAATAATTCATATGCTTACCTCTTTTGTATCCGTTTCGGAAACCCGGTTCCCCGGGAAATCCTCAGAGTTTTCGTTATAAAGCGGCACTTTTCCTGTTTGGTGGTTTCATTATAGTATCCCCGCCGGATACTGTCAATCCCACATTCGGTACTGCAAGATATTTTTCTTGAAAATTGTTTCTTCTTACGATACAATAGAAATTGCTTAGAGAAAACTTCAAAGGAGAACTTCATGAACCGTTTGCGCGAGATACGTATGGAGCGGGGCATCACGCAAGATGAGCTTGGGCGCGAGCTCGGGGTACAAAAGGCGGCCATCTGCAAGTACGAAACCGGACGCGTCTCCATACCGCCCGATACGCTCATGCGTTTGTGCGACTTTTTTGGTGTTTCGGCAGATTTCTTAATGGGTCGAGACTGCGTTATACCCCTGTTTAAGCCGCAAAAAACGGTTTCCTCCTCATTTTTGCCGGTGACGGATACGGTAGGGGTACCTCTTGTAGGCCGCGTACACGCCGGGCTTCCCATTTTGGCTGACGAAAATATTACCGAATATGTTCCCGTTCCCGCCGGTGACGTCGCAGCGGGTGAGTATTTTTATATGGAAGTGGAAGGCGACTGCATGATCGGCGAGTTCATCCCCGAAGGCTCGCTCGTGCTTGTACGTATGCAGCCCACGGTTGAAAACGGCCGCATCGCAGTAGTGCGCCTAGGTGATGAAGTGCTTTTGCGCAAGGTAAAACGTGTGCAAAACGGCCTTATGCTCATCCCTGCCAACACGCGCTACGAGCCTATGCTCGTAAGCGGCGGCGAAGCAGAGATAGTAGGCCGTGTAGTGGAGGTTCGTATTCGGGGGCTGTGAGTTTCGTTTCCCTTGCCCCCTATCCTGCCGCGTGATATGATAACAAAAAATCCATAGTATTTTACGAGGTAAGAGCATGTCAAAAGTATTGTTTGCGCCGCTCGGCTTTTCCCGTTACGACTCTAACCAAACCCTGCCAGCCAAATTTAAACGCATGCTTGAAAAGAGCGAACTTGCCGATATTGTGAACGGCAAGTCCGTAGCCATTAAGATGCATATCGGCGACAACCTTTCCTACAGCACCATTCCGCCCGTGTTTGTACGCATCCTGGTGAGCTTTGTGAAGGAACATGGCGGCGATTGCTTCGTCTGCGACCATGCCATAAAGGAACGTCACCCCGAAAACCGCGGCTATGTGGAAAGCATCCTAGGCTGCCCTGTGCTTGACGTATGCGGCCACCTCGACAAATACTACTACACTAAAAAGGTGGAGCTTCGCTCATTTACGCATGTAGATGTTGCGGGTTACATACAAGATGCCGACGTACTTATCGATTTTTCGCATGTTAAGGGACACGGTGCTTGCGGTTACGGCGGGGCATGCAAGAACATCGCTATGGGCTGCGTCACCACGCGCACAAGGCGCGAGCTTCATCGCTTAGAGGGCGGTTTACTATGGAACGAAGCGCTTTGCACGCATTGCGGGCGCTGCATAAAAGCCTGCAACCATAACGCCAACCATTTTTCTAAGTCCGGCAAATACGAGGTAAATTACCACGACTGTACGCTTTGCCAGCATTGTGTAAAGGTATGCCCCACGGGCGCGGTCACGCTCGACGAAAGCAATTTTGACGCTTTCCAGCAGGGCATGGCGCTTTGCACCAAAACGGTGCTCGATACCTTCAAGCCCAATCATACCTATTTTATAAACGTGCTCACACAGATTACAGTTTTGTGCGACTGCTGGGGCATGACCACCCCTGCCCTCGTGCCCGACATTGGCATTATGGCGTCGAACGATATCGTTGCGCTCGAACGCGCCTGCCTTGACGCCATCAAAACCGAGGACCTCATTAAAGCCGGGCTTCCCGAGGGGCATGAACTTGGTGAAAACGGCCACCTGTTTGAGCGCATCCACGGCAAAGACCCGTTCGTGCAGGTGCGTGCACTCGAGGGCTATGGCCTCGGTACACAAGATTACGAGCTTATAAAAATCAAATAGACCTCAAGCAAAATGCGCCGCCGAAAGTTTTTCGGCGGCGCTTCTTTTATACTTTTGAACTACATATTAAATTACTGCTTCTTCGCCTCTCGTACAGTCTTCATCGCCGCACCCCAAAGGATTACATCGTCAATAAGTCTTTCCACTTCCTTGTCATGACGGGGATCGGGCTTAAACTCCGTCATATTTTCAAAGTCGGTAAACAGCGATAGGCCTACCTGCGACTGCACGTCAGCGAGCCTTAAAAAGCCTGCAATCTCACGCAAATGCTCCACGGAGCGAATGCCGCCCACGGAGCCGTAGCTTACAAAGCCAAGAGACTTATCGTTCCACTCGGCATAAAGGTAATCGATGGCGTTTTTAAGCGCGGCCGGTATGGTGTGGTTGTATTCCGGCGTTACGAAAATAAACCCGTCAAACTGAGCGATCTCTTTAGCCCATACTTTGGTGTGCTCGTTTTGATATTTCCCCATGGAAGGCGGGAAAGGCTCATCCATGAGGGGGAGATTGTACTCCTTAATGTCCACGATTTCAAAGTTTGCGTCCGTGCGCTTTTTTGCGATTTCATATACCCATTTGGCGACCGTTTCGGCCTTGCGGCCAGGCCTTGTGCTGCCGATGATAATGCCGATGTTCAACATAAACAAATTTCCTCCCAAGATCTTCTATTGCTTCGCCTGCGGCGCAGTAGTTTGCTTTCTTCTATTATTGTATTGTGCAAAATTATATTTGTCAATCTTTATTCTCGATTAAATGTTAAAATATGGCGACAGCGTGCGCGATTGCGGCTGTTCCCGCATTATCGCAGCACAAAGGAGCCTTCTTTTCACGCGTACAAAGAAAAGTATTCGCGATTGCGCAGAAAAGTATGCGGCAGTCGTTGACACCGCGTCAAAAAATGCGGTATACTAATGTTCGCGGTCGCATTAGCGACGCGTGGGAGCATAGCTCAGCTGGGAGAGCACTTGCCTTACAAGCAAGGGGTCACAGGTTCGAGCCCTGTTGCTCCCACCAATGGCCCGGTAGTTCAGTTGGTTAGAATGCCAGCCTGTCACGCTGGAGGTCAGGGGTTCGAGCCCCCTCCGGGTCGCCATTTGCCTCGGTAGCTCAGCTGGTAGAGCAAGGGACTGAAAATCCCTGTGTCGGTGGTTCAACTCCACTCTGAGGCACCAGTTGCGGGAATAGCTCATTCGGTAGAGCGCCGCCTTGCCAAGGCGGAGGTGGCGGGTTCGAGCCCCGTTTCCCGCTCCAAAGCTCTGCAAATGCAGAGCAAACGGCACCATAGCCAAGCGGTAAGGCAGAGGTCTGCAAAACCTTTATTCCCCGGTTCGATTCCGGGTGGTGCCTCCATAAAAAAGCATTGCGCGAGCAATGCTTTTTTAGTGAAATAAATCCGCATGCGGATTTGTGAAAAGCGCTGTGCGCGTGAATTATGCCTACGGCATGTGAAATGCCTGCGGGCGTGGTGGATTTATTTCATTTCACTGTGAGCAGCACGAGCAATTTCACGATTTGCGCAAGCAAAGTATTTCACATCGGCGTAAGCCGATAATTCACTCATTCCCGACTATTACATAATATTTTTCACGCAGGTTACTCCCACTCCGGAATCGAACCGACTTCACAAGGAAGTTCTAGCTGGGGCACGGCAGAGAACCTTCCCGCCTTTGGGTGGGTCGCCGAGTTGTGCCTCCAAAAGCATTGCGTAGTATTTGCTTACTTACTGCTTCAACCATAAAATTGCATAAAATAAACCCCATATAATGGGATTTATCTATAGGCGCAGGTTTTGATACTTGCTTTTACAGGGATGTGCATACCCAATTCACGTTCATTCTTTGTTGAGCGCTTTATTCCCCGAGGTATTTCCGTTTTTCTTTTTTACTTGCCGAGACTTGTGCTTGGCGTTATCCGATGTAGACGGAAGTTGCCTTTCTTTCGGCTCCTTTTTCATTAGAATACTCCTTTGAATACTGGTTTTAATTATCTTAGGTAAAAAAACGTATTTTATGCATAAATGAGATGCAATCACAAGACAGGATATAATCCGGTATTGTGACGGGATCCACAATGTTTCTTCCTAGTACAAGCCTCTCTTTGCATCGGTTGGTGGCAATTCAAAAAGCTGATCGCTATAAGCAATCAGCTTTTCGTGAGTATTCTCTACTTTTGTCTGTTATTGAGTTTACGAAACAATATTAACCGTGTCATTTCGTTCGTTGTACCAAGAGTAATGTTTTCATGAATGGGATCTAGTTCGGCCGGCTTCTCTTCTGCCGCGTTACATCCGGTGCATCCGTTGCGGGTGGCTCTACTATTTGCTCTATTTCCGTAACGGCATCCATTTCTGTATCACCGGTTGTGATTAAATCGGTCAATATCGACCCGTCATCAATGGTGTCGCTGCTCTGCGAATCATCGTCAACGGTATCATTGCTCTCCGTATCGTCACCAACGGTATCGTTGCTCTCCGTATCATTATCAACGGCATCGTTGCTCTCTGTTGCGTCATCAACGATGGCGTTACTCTCCGTATCATCATCAACGGCATCATTGCCCTCCGTATCGTCACCAACGGTATCGTTGCTCTCCGTATCGTCACCAACGGTATCGTTGCTCCCTGTATCGGCTTCAAATGAAGCCGCCAAAGTCTCATGTGCGGCTGATTTGGCTGCTTCTAAGATCTTGGCGATTGTCTCAACGCCTTCCATCCCGGTAACTGCTGCGAGTCGGGCCGCTTCTACCTCGGCTAGGTCTAAAGCTGCATCGATTGCTGTGTCGCCGGCTTCCTTGAATCCAACCAATACCATCCAATCATCAGCGATATAGTCACTCTCCGTATAGGTCTTAAATGCTGATTCCAAAGCCCCATGTGAGGTTGATTTGGCTGCTTCTAAGATCCTGGCGATTGTCTTAACGCCTTCCATCTCCATAACTGCTGCCGATTGGGCCACTTCTACCTCGGCTAGGTCCGTAGCCGCATCAATTCCTTTGTCACCGGCTTCCTTAAATCCAACCAATACCATCCAATCATCGGTAGTATAGTCACTTTCCGTATAGGTCCCGAATACCTCCGCCAACGCTTCACGCGCAGCTGACTTCGCTGCGTCCAAGATCCAGACGAATGCCTGAACACCTTCCATCCCCGTAACTGCTGCAGAATGAGCCGCTTCTACCGCGGCCAGGTCTAGAGCTGCGTCGATTGCTTAGTCGCCGGCTTCCTTGAATTCTTTCAACACTGTCCAATCATCAGCGGTGTAGTCACTCTCCGTATAGGTCTTAAATACTGCTGCCAAAGCACCACGTGTAGAAGATTTTAATGCAGCTAAAATCCGGGCGATTGTTTGCACCCCTTCCATCCCCGTAACTGCTGCCGACTGAGCCGCTTCTACCGTGGCTAGATCTAAAGCTGCATCGATTGCTGTGTCGCCGGCTTCCTTGAGTCCGTTCAATACAGCCCAGTTATCAGGTGAATAGTCGGCCTGAGAATAAGCTGCAAGTGCGGAATTCAAACTCGTATGCGCTAAAATCTTTGCATCGATAAGCAGTGTATTAACAGCAGCCATTGCTGATTTCGCGTTGTTCAAGGCTGTCATAACATCCGAAACGGAAGCAGCATTGTCTGTGTCGGCTGTTAAGTTAAGTAAGATTGCCCAGTTTTCCGGTGAATAATTATCCTGTGCATAGCCTGCAAGCGCAGCATTCAGGCTTTGATGCGCTGCCTCTTTTGCGTAGTCAAGCAACGTCTTAACAGCAGCCATCGCCGCTTGTGCGTTTTCTAATGCCGACATAACTTCTTCAACGGAAGTTGCATTGTCGATGTTTATATCGCCTTCTGCCTTGGCATTTAGTAAAACCATCCAGTTCTCGGATGAATAATCGGCTTGTGCATAGCATTCAAATGCTTTCATAATAACCTCCTAAAAATTGGAAATGCCTAATGTCGTATAGAAGATGAAC
>JAEWZS010000033.1 GCA_023458355.1 Bacillota bacterium | reverse complement strand
TTGCGAGAATCTTATCGAGCCTTGTTTTTTCCACATTCAATATCTTGCCGCGAAGGGGGAGTATCGCCTGAAACGCGGGGTTTCTGCCCTGCTTGGCGCTGCCGCCGGCGCTGTCGCCCTCGACGATAAAGATTTCGCACTTAGTGGGATCCTTCTCGCTGCAGTCGGCGAGCTTGCCGGGAAGGGCGGTTGAGTCGAGCGCGGTTTTTCTCCGCGTTAGCTCGCGCGCCTTTCGGGCCGCTTCCCTTGCGCGGGAAGCCGTAAGGCATTTGTCGATGATCTGCTTGCTGATGGAGGGATTTTCTTCAAGGTATGCCGTTAGGCCGCTGTCCACAGCCTTATCGACCACGTTTTTGATATATGCGTTGCCGAGCTTGGTTTTCGTCTGCCCTTCAAACTGCGGCTCAATAAGCTTCACGCTTACAATGGCAGTCAGTCCCTCGCGAACGTCCTCTCCCGATAGGTTGGCATCATTGTCCTTTAAAATTCTAAACTTGCGCGCATAGTCATTGACGACACGCGTCAGTGCCGTACGAAAGCCCACCAGATGGCTGCCGCCCTCTGTGGTGTTGATGTTGTTGGCGTAGGTGAAAACATTCTCGTTGTAATCATCGTTGTACTGCATAGAGACTTCGACCGTCGCGACTTCGTTCTTTTCGGGCTCGTTGCGCGAAGCTTCAAAATAAATGGGCTCCGCGTGCAGCACGGTCTTATTTTTATTGAGGTTTTGTACAAACGAGTTGATGCCGCCCTCGTAGCAGTAGGATTTTTTCTGCACAGGGTCGGTGCGCTCATCTACGACGGTGATGGTGATGCCTCTATTAAGATACGCAAGCTCGCGCATGCGCGTCGTCATGGTCTCAAAGTTGTAGTTGACCTCGTCAAATATAGAATCGTCGGCCATATAGGTGATTTGTGTGCCGCTTTCGCCATCCGCTTCGGAGTAAATTCCAACCACCTCTACATCACCCATGGGATCGCCGTACTCATACCGCTGTCTAAATATTTTGCCGTCGCGTGATACCTCGGCCTCCAGCCATTTAGAAAGCGCATTCACCACGCTAAGCCCGACGCCGTGTAGTCCGCCCGATACCTTGTAACCGCTGCCGCCGAACTTGCCGCCCGCGTGCAGCACTGTAAGCGCAACTTCAAGCGCGCTTTTATCCATTTTTTCGTGGTAGTCCACAGGGATGCCGCGGCCGTTATCGCGCTCGGTCAGCGAGTTGTCCGGATGGATGGTGACCTCGATATGGGTGCAGTAACCCGCAAGTGCCTCGTCGATAGAGTTATCGACGAGCTCCTTCACGAGCTGGTTGAGGCCGCGTGCGTCGGTTGAGCCGATGTACATGCCGGGGCGGCGGCGCACCGCCTCCAAGCCCTCGAGCACCTGTATCTGCGACGCATTGTAGTCGGTATGGTTGCTCATTTTCAATTCCTTCCTTGCTATATAAAGGGTTTTTATCGATCCAGCCCCAGCGGCTCTGTCTTCGAGCGCTTTTGCAGCGTGACGGAGGCGATGGGGGATGAGTAAACGCAAAGCCTTTCGTTTTTTAGGCAGATTAAATAAGATTTTTGAGGCTCGTCGGAAGCGCTCATAACGCGTGCGCCGCCGATGGCATCGTCAAGTGCGCGGCGCGTATCACGGGAGGCAAGTGCCGTATCGCGCGGAATGATAGCGATGATATCGTCCGTATTGAGCACCGTTTCAGCGCCCACATGCAAATGCTTCATGTTTTCCTTAAGTTTCCTTTTTCGCAGGTAAACACTTCCATATCCAGTATTCCCGCTTTTTCTATGCCTGATAGCGAAGTACATGTCAAAAAGCACTGACATCCCTTTGTTGCCTCAAGAAGCATGCGCTGGCGATTTTCATCGAGCTCGCTTAACACATCATCGAGCAAAAGCACAGGGGGCTCGCCCTTTACCTCGCGTAAAAGCGCTATTTCCGAAAGCCTTAAGGAAAGTGCCGCCGTGCGCTGCTGCCCTTGCGAACCATAAACGCGCAGGTCTATCTCCTCAAGCTTAATGGCTATATCGTCACGGTGCGGACCTACGGTGGTAAAGCCTCGCCTTAAATCCTCCTGCGCACTTTGTGAGAGGCTATCTAAAAGCGTTTCGCGCACGCTCACAGAGCTTTCTATATCTACGTTTGGATCATAGCTTATGTTGAGCCGCTCTCGATTGCCCGATATCTGCCGGTGTAAATCATAAGCCAAAGTGGATAGCTCATCTAAAAACTTGCACCTTGCATCTACGATGCTCTCTCCTAAAGCGGCAAGCTGCTCATCCCACATGGCGAGCATACCGGGCCTAACGGCAAGGGGGCTTTCCTTTAATAGCGCATTTCGTTGTTTAAGGGCATGGTTGTACTGCTGGAGCTTGTAAAAGTACGTGGGATACATTTGGCTTAGCTCCATATCCATAAAGCGCCTGCGGTCTTGAGGCGTTCCCTTAACAAGGCAAAGATCCTCCGGCGAGAAAAGCACAGCGTTGAGCGTACCCATAAGCTCGCCCATGCGCTTGATAGGCTGACCGTCCACAAGCGTTTTTCTTGCTTCGTCTGCGCGGAGCTTTATTTCGATCGTATGCGTGCCAACCGTATTTTGAAGTGTAATGCCCACATAGCCGCCGGGCATGCCGCGCCGAATAAGAGCAGCGTCGCGCGTGTTGGCGCGGTGCGATTTTCCAAATGCGCATAAAAAAACCGCTTCCAGAGCGTTGGTTTTACCCTGCGCGTTTTCCCCTGCAATCACGTTGAGGCCCGGCGCAGGATTAAAATCAAGCGTCTCGTAGTTGCGGTAATCGTTGAGTTTAAGGCGGTTAATGAGCATGTTGCCTTTTTCCGCGGACTCTCAAAAAAGAGCGCCCGCCGTAAGCGCTTTTCTTTGTATAGATTATACCATTTTTACGCGATACATTCAAGCGTTTATTAATATAAGAAGAAAGGCGAGTACCGTCATGCAGTAATATGTCATTTAACCGGATTTTAATGACAGGCACAGGGAAGTATGCTATGCTTTTTTTATACTTTTAACCGTCCCCGAAAGCGCTGCGGTGCGTATAAAACGCCCGCACCGGTAATGTAAGGGAACGAAAGGAGTGACGTTTCTTGATTGACTTTTGTTACACCGCCGTGCTTGATAAGCTCCATGCAAAGCCCGCACAATGAGCATCGACGATGCTTTGCATGGAGGAAATAACGTTTCCTAGTATAAATCGTCGGTCTTCATTCCGATAAGCGCAGGCTTTGCACCTAAAGCACAGGAAAATATGCTTTAAGGAGCGATTGGAATGAAATACGCAAATGCGAATGATGTGCTTCCCGCACGCCTTGTAGACGAGCTTTTACTGCATGTGGAAGGCTGTATGCTGTACGTGCCCCAAAAGACAGGTTCTCGCAAAGCATGGGGTGACGCTACGGGAACAAGACAGGAACTTAAAGCTCGAAACGAGCAAATGCGCAAAGAGCATGCCGCCGGAGCAAAGCTTTTCGAGCTTTCCGACCGGTTTGGGCTCTCCCCCGATACAGTACGAAAAATCGTATATTCACGCTGATGCACGAAGTGCTGATACAGCACTTTTTGAGAGGGGGCTTGTAGCAATCCAAAATTTTAAGTAAACCTCGTGCAAAATTGCACGGGGTTTTTGCTGCCCAAAACAATTTAAATAATTCGCGGCATTTTCTGCGGTGCATGATACGCTGTATGCTTTTGCCAAATGGGAAACTATGCTATGGGTGCTATTGGCGCCTACAAAAAGGATTGCGGGTATTCTTACGCGCTCGGTGCCTACGCGGCCATCGAGCTTTTAAAGATCCGCCCAAATGCCGCTCTTGAAGTGTACATTCATTCCGCCTATGAGGATAAGCAATCACTTATTGCGCTTTGCGAGCGCGCATCGATACCGTTTCACGTAAACGACAAAGCGATCGAACGTATAGCAAAAAAAGAAAACTGCCTGGTTGCGGCAGCGTTTTCAACTTATGTAGATGCGCTCGATGAAAAAAAGCCGCATTTGGTTCTCGTCAACCCTTCGGACATGGGCAATCTCGGAACAATCTTGCGCATTGCAGCAGGTTTCTCCATCCCGGACGTCGGTATCATTCTGCCCGCGGCGGATGTGTTTCACCCAAAAACGGTACGCGCCTCCATGGGCGCGCTGTTTGGGGTACGCTGCGCGCTGTTTGAAAGCTTTTCTCAATACCGCGGTATGTACAATAAGCACAGCGTCTACCCGTTCCTGCTTGGTGGGAAATGTGCCTTAACCCCCGAAAGCTGCCCAAGCGACAGCCTTTTTTGCCTCGTTTTCGGCAACGAGGCACACGGACTTGACGAGGCGGCATTTCAGCGGTTTGGCAAAGCCGTGCGCATCCCGCAGTCTGCACTTGTCGATTCGCTTAACCTTTCGGTAGCTGTGGGTATCGGTGCGTACGCATTTGCTGTAAAAAACGGACTTGTAGAAGGCGGATAGGTTATTATCTGCTCTTTTGTAAGTGCTTCTCGAGTTTATGCTTCACGCGCTGAAGCGCATTATCCACGGTTTTAGTGTTGCGCGATAAAGCCTGCGCGATTTCTTGATAGGAGCAGCCCTCCAAAAAAAGATCGAGTATTTGCTTTTCAAGAGGGGAAAGCGCGTTGTCGAGCGTTTGGAAGATGCTTTCGAGCGATTCCTTGCCGATGAACGTATCCTCGGGGTTTTCTCCGCGAAGCTCTGTTAAAACGTCTATGAGCGCTCTGTCCGGCTCCTCCTCGCGAAGCGGACGATATAAGGAAACATATGAGTTTAGAGGTAAATGTTTTTGCCGCGTTGCCGATTTTATTGCCGTTATGATCTGGCGGAGTATGCACATTTCCGCAAACGAGCGAAATGCCGCACCGTAGTCGGAGTCGTAATCCCGAATCGCCTTATAGAGACCGATCATGCCTTCCTGCAAAAGGTCCTCACGGTCTGCACCAATCAGAAAATACGGGCGCGCTTTTATGCGGACGATGTTTTTGTATCGGTCGTACAGCACCTCGTCCGCTTCGCGGTCGCCCTCATGCGAGCGCACAACAAGCTGTTCATCCGTTAAATTTTGAAATGTTTCGCTTTCCATTTTGTCTCCGCTGCTTTTTTAAAAAGGGCGGCGCTGCCGTATAGGCTTCGCCGCCCGTACTTTGTGTAAATTTACTTAGAATTGTCCTGACGCTTCTTTTCAAACATGAGAATCGCTGCTGCGACCGACGC
Source organism: Bacillota bacterium (assembly GCA_023458355.1). Lineage (GTDB taxonomy): Bacteria > Bacillota > Clostridia > Christensenellales > CAG-138 > UBA7707. The sequence goes on along the minus strand of JAEWZS010000033.1, from coordinate 907 downwards.
GTTAAGCGACTCGATGTTGCCATGAAGAGGTATGTTTACCGTAAAATCGCATGCTTCGCGCACGATCCTTGAAAGGCCTTCGCCCTCCGAACCGATGACCAGTGCAATTGCGCCTTCAAGCTTTGCCTCGGTCATAGGCGTGCCGCTTACATCCGCACCGGCAATCCAAATACCCTCTTTTTTGAGCTCCGCAATGGTGTTTGCAATGTTCGCCACACGCGCTACCTTTATGTACTCCACAGCACCCGCGCTCGCTTTGCTGGCAGCGGCGGTAACGGTAGCCGTGCGCCTTTTCGGTATAACCACGCCGTGTGCACCTGCACATTCTGCACTTCGTATGATGGAGCCTAAGTTATGCGGATCTTCAATACCGTCGAGCAAAATGATGAATGGCTTTTCGCTTTTCGCCTTGGCTGCCTCGAGTATATCGGCAATCTCGCAGTACTGAACGCCCGGTACCATGGCTACGATACCCTGATGGTTACCGGTCTTTGTACCATGACCGAAAGGCATGCAAAGCTCATCGAGCTTGCTGCGGTCCACCTCGCGCAGCTGCACGTTCTTGTCCCGTGCAAGGTTTACAATCTCACGCAAGGAACCGTCAAGCTCTTTTACAACGAGGATGCGATCAATACTTCTACCGCTTTTGAGCGCTTCACGAACGGCATTTCGGCCCATCACGAGATAGGGAAGTTCGTCCTCCGGAACGTTTTTCGCCTTCTCGACGGCACTAGTGCTTGCAGGCGCCATAGCGTCGTATTTTAGCTCGTAGCGCTGCTTTTTATCCGCAACAAGCGTTTCATCTTCATGAAGCTCTGCATCGTCCGGTGAAGGTGCATACGGTTTTTTACTCTCGTAGGGCTTATCGCCGCCATAAGGCTTCCTTCCGTAGGGTGTGGGGCTGTAC
>JAEWZS010000032.1 GCA_023458355.1 Bacillota bacterium | reverse complement strand
CTTGCGATGAGCGTAATGTCCCCTGTGAGGGAGGTGTCGTAATTTTCGTCGGATGGGAGCTTTTGTGCGCCGATAAACGAGTTTTCTCCGATGATCGCGTTTTCTCCCACGATTGTTTTTAATATGAGCGCGCCCTTTTTCACCACGGAGCCCGGCATGATAACAGAATCTGCTATGGTCGCCCCTTCCTCCACCGTTACGCCCGCAAACAGCACGCTTCGCGTAACCGAACCATGCACCACGCAGCCCTCGGTAATCATGGCGTTTTTGATGCTCGCAGCGGGGCTTACATACTGCGGCGGCATGATGGGGCTTTTGGAGTAAATGCGCCAGTCCTTATCGTGAAGATCAAGCTTGGGCGGATTTTCCAACAGATCCATGTTCGCCTCCCAAAGGCTTTGAACGGTTCCTACATCCTTCCAGTAACCGTCAAAGTCGTAGGCTTGCATCAATTTACCCTCAAAAATCATTTTGGGGATGATGTTTTTGCCAAAGTCGCTGTCGGAAGATGGGTCGTGTGCATCAGCGCACAGAAAATGCTTAAGTACCTCCCAGTTGAAGATGTAGATGCCCATGGATGCCTTATCGCTTTTGGGGTGTTTGGGCTTTTCCTCAAACTCCGTGATGCGGTTAAACTCATCCGTATTCATAATGCCAAAGCGCGGCGCTTCCTCCATAGGCACGCGGAGCACCGCGATGGTGGCATCGGCCGCTTTATCCACATGGTAACGAAGCATGCGTGAGTAATCCATTTTATAGATGTGGTCACCCGATATAATAAGCACATGCTCGGGATTATACCGCTCGATAAAAGCCAGGTTCTGGTAGATGGCGTTTGCCGTACCCGAATACCATTCACCACGGTTGCCCGAAACATACGGCGGCAGAACATAAACGCCGCCGGTGCTGCGGTCGAGATCCCATGGCTGCCCGATACCGAGATACGCGTTAAGCTCAAGCGGCTCATATTGTGTGAGAACGCCCACCGTATCGATATCGGAATTTACGCAGTTGGAAAGCGGAAAATCGATGATGCGGTACTTTCCTCCAAAAGGAACCGCAGGCTTCGCCATGCGGTTGGTGAGAACGCCTAAGCGGCTCCCCTGCCCCCCCGCGAGCAGCATCGCAACGATATGCTTTTTCATGGAATACTACCCCCGTAAGTGCTATTCGCTATACGCGCGCGGTCCGCGTTACTTTGTAGAAAACCGCCTCGTAGGGCGACAGCATAATTTCGATAAAATGGTTTTGATCTGTATCGCGCTGTGTTTGGAGATCCGTAATCTCGCGCAAGTCGACGCTCGACATCACCTGCGTGAGCGTACTCGCCCCGGGCAGATAGATGCGATAGCGCTCGTGCTTCACCGGTGTAAAATTAAACGCACACAAAAGCTCGCCTCCGTGAGCGTCCATACGCAAAAACGCGACAATGCTATGGATGGCATCATTTACCGACAACCACAAGAAGCCCTCCCAGCTCTCGTCGAGTTCAAACAACTCCGGTGTACGGCGGTAAAAGCGGTTCAGCTCACGCGTAAAAAGCTGCATATCCGAATGGCTGTCAAAATCGAGCAAAAGCCAATCGAGCGACTTTCTGAAATTCCACTCGATGAACTGTGCAAATTCGCCGCCCATAAACAAAAGCTTTTTCCCGGGAACGGCATATTGGTACATGTAAAGAAGCCTGAGCTGACGGAATTTATCATCATAAGAGCCCGGCATACGGCCTATGAGCGAATACTTGCCGTGTACCACCTCGTCATGCGAAAGCGGCAGCACATGGCTTTCGTTGAACGCGTACACCATAGGGAATGTCAACAAATCGTGGTGGTAGCGACGGTAGACGCTGTCTAGGCTCATATAGCTCAATGTGTCGTTCATCCAGCCCATGTTCCATTTAAAGTCGAAGCCCAGCCCCCCGTCTTTGGGTTTGCAGGTGACATAGGGAAACGCCGTGCTTTCGTCTGCAATCAAAAGAGTACTTGGTGTCTCACGCTCCACTACCCGTGAAAGCTGCTGCAAAAAGGCAATCGCGTCCAAGTTTTCGCGGCCTCCGTAAATATTTGGCGTCCACTGCCCTGCTTTTTTTCCGTAATCGAGGTAGAGCATGCAACTCACCGCGTCCACACGAAGCGCGTCAACATGGAACTCTTTTAAGAAGAAGATAGCGTTGGAAATAAGGAAGCTTCTAACCTCGCTCCTATTATAGTCAAAAAGGAGCGTACCCCATTGCGGCTGCTCGCTGCGCTTCGGGTCGGGGCTTTCAAAAATCGGTGTGCCGTCAAAGGCCCTAAGCCCATGCTCGTCGCGTGGGAAATGCGCACCTACCCAGTCGAGGATAACGCCAAGGCCCGCGCGGTGGCATTCATCCACAAAATGCATGAACTGCTGCGGCGTGCCGTAGCGGGAAGTGACGGAATAATACCCCGTGGTTTGATAGCCCCAGCTGTCGTCAAGCGGATACTCGCTCACGGGCATAATCTCAATGTGGGTGTATCCCATGTCAGAAGCATAGCGCACGAGTTGTACGCTTAAATCATCAAAATCCAAGCCCGCCTGGAACGACCCGAGATGCACCTCGTATATACTCATGGGTTCAGCATGCATGTTGCGGTTTTCGCGATGCTTCATATACCGCGCGTCATTCCATTCGTAGCCGCTTATATCCCAGACGATGGAGGCTGTGTGCGGTCTCTTCTGGCTAAAAAATGCAAATGGATCCGCCTTATAGATAAGCCGTCCATCGGCTGTCAAAATGGCGTATTTATACATATCACCGATGTGGGCGATACCTATATGTACTTCCCAAACGCCGGTCGTACCGCAGGGGTGCATCACGTCCGCATATTCGTTCCAGCCGTTGAAGCTGCCTACCACGCTCACGCGTTGAGCATTCGGAGCCCAAACTGCAAACCTAATTGTCTCATAGCCGTCAAGGATAACCCTATGGCACCCCAAACTGCGGTACGAGTAGCAGTTTTCTCCTTCGTTGAACAAATAAAGTTCCGTTTGATCCAAATACGCACCCAAAGCGCCAGCACCTCGAAGTCAATTCTATCCTGTCGGGCGCTTTTTTCCGCTTCGCAGCAAAAAGCGACCCCTGCACGCGGGCATATTCCGATAAGTATATTCTATCATCATTCACGCAAATTATGGTAGTAAAAATTAGCCACATTGCGGTTTTCACAAAAAAATAGTATGCTCGATGTCTAAGCTTAGCATGCTAAAACGCACGCACTTTGCTTAACCACCTTGTATAGGAAAGGCGGCACTGGAAATGAACCGGCTGATCGTAACTGAAAACCACAATCCATGGCACAATCTCGCGCTGGAAGAGCAGCTTTTTAACGCGCATAAAGAGAGCGTTACGCTCTACCTTTGGCAGAACCAAAACACCGTTGTCATAGGCCGCAACCAGAACGCGTGGAAGGAATGCCGGCTCAGTGAACTTGAACATGACGGCGGTAGGTTGGCACGGCGTACTTCAGGTGGCGGAGCGGTGTTTCACGACCTTGGCAACTTGAATTTTACCTTCCTCACGACGCGAGAAATTTACGACCAAAAGCGCCAGCTATCCGTAATTACAGACGCGGTTAAAAGCCTTAACATAGATGCGCGCTTTACTGGCAGAAACGATATCTTAGCCTTTCCTCCGAACTGCGGCGCAAGTGAGACCGGTGCAAAATTCTCCGGCAACGCGTTTCGCTTTTCCAATTCGACAGGGCTTCATCACGGGACAATTCTCGTGCATGTGGATATGGAAAAGCTCGGCAAATACCTTGCACCCTCCGAGGACAAGCTTAAAGCAAAAGGGGTGGACAGCGTGCGAGCACGCGTCTGCAACCTTACAGATTTTGTTCCCTCGCTCACCATTGACGACGTAAAAAACGCCGTGATACATGCCTTTGAGCGCGAATACGGTACTACGAGCATACTTTTGGAAAGAGAACTTACTACAGTCGCCATTGAGCAACTTACACAAAAGCATGCCTCTCGCGAATGGAGGCTTGGAGCGACCCCCGCTTTTGATATAGAGCTTTATACTCGTTTCCCTTGGGGCGGCTTGGAGCTCAATATAAGCTTTTCACATGGAAGAATTACGCAAGTGCACGCATTTAGCGATGCGATGGACGAGGCGTTTATTCTCCGTATCCCCGAGGTACTCAAAGGCTGCGCATTTGAAAGCACCGCCATGGCAGAGAAGCTTCAATCCCTTGCCATCCCCGAGGCGGAAGATGCAGCCAACTGGATACGCAGCAAAGGTTTTTAAGTTTGAATTTTTGAAAATTTCCCAACATAGATTACGGGATAGCAGCGCGTTTGCATTCACATACTAGGGCTACCGATCGAATGGAGGTAAAACCTATGTCAATGTCAAACACCGGCTGTCAGACGATTGGTTGCCGCGTGGCAAGCTGTAGATTTCACAGCGAAGGACAAAAATGTACGCTCGATAGCATTCAGGTAGAACCAATGCCAAACGGCAATACGGGAACACCTGCCGACGAGAGCCTTTGCGGAAGCTACAAACAGAAGTAGCGGCAGAACGACAGAGAGCAACAGAGAAACAAGGGGCGAGTTCGCCC
>JAEWZS010000031.1 GCA_023458355.1 Bacillota bacterium | reverse complement strand
TTATGCTAAAACCCGGCTTATATGAACAAGTCATTAATTTAAAAATCAACAACGAGCTTTTGGATATTCCAGAGGTATGTAAATCTATTGCACCCATAGATACGGCGGAAGCATCCAAGGTGCTGGCACAATATCTATCCGGTGTTGTCCAAAAAGGTTTAGATAATGTTTTGGATAATGGCGGCGATGTGGTTTCGCAGATCACCCTTATAAACCAAATTGTAAATCTGATCAAGCTGGAAACAAAGGAAGGTGACTTTGCTGTCTTGTCTGTAGACGAGCGTGCGGAGCAGCTCCTTGCACTTTTACGTCAGAATGATCCGCACCTTGTACTGGGCAAAACGGCCAAAAACTTGAACCGCCCAGAGACTTCTATCGCTCAAAGCAGCTTATTTACCGGTGCCGTACATGAGCCGCAGATGTTCTCGGAGTTAAAAAAGGAAATCCTTTCAGCCAACCAAATCGACATGTTGGTATCCTTTATTAAATGGAGTGGCTTAAGGCTCATAATAGACGAGCTACGGGAATTTACGCAAGGCGGGGGCGAATTGCGTATCATCACAACCTCCTATATGGGGGCGACCGATATTAAGGCCATCGAGGAGCTTAGTAAGCTGCCACATACGGAAATCAAGGTTTCCTACGATACGAAGCGAACTCGTTTACATGCAAAAACCTATGTATTTTATCGCGATACGGGTTTTTCGACAGCCTATGTAGGTTCCTCCAACCTTTCAAATGCCGCAATTTCCAGCGGGCTTGAATGGAATGTAAAGGTGACAGCCAAGGATCTGCCTGAAACCATGCAAAAGATAACAGCTACCTTTGAAAGCTATTGGAATTCTACAGAGTTTGAGTTCTATAAGGAAAATGAGCATGAGCGTTTGCTTCGGGCTCTAAAGGCAGAGCGTTACATGGGAGAAGGTGAGGGGCGGCGTTTTGTATTCGACATCCATCCCTATCCGTATCAACAGGAGATATTAGACAAGCTTAACGCTGAACGTGAGGTGCGTCATCAATACCACAACTTGATTGTTGCCGCTACTGGCACTGGGAAAACAGTGATTTCGGCGTTTGACTACCGCCGCTATTGCCGTGCTCATTTAGGCGAACCCTCCCGGTTGTTATTTGTCGCGCATCGTGAGGAAATACTCAAACAGAGCATGGAGACGTTCCAGGGCGTACTGAAGGACCTCAACTTCGGGGATCTGTCTGTAGGTGGTTATAAGCCGGAGAGTATCGACCATTTGTTTATTTCCATTCAGACGATGAACTCTAAGGCGCTCTACGAAATACTACCCGAGAATTATTATGATTTTATTGTCGTGGACGAGTTTCATCACGCAGCTGCACCAACCTATCAAAAGCTATTGACCCACTTCAAGCCGAAAATTTTGTTGGGTTTAACAGCTACTCCGGAGCGTATGGATGGCAACAGCATCTTGGATTATTTCGACGGCAGGATTGCAGCGGAAATTCGTTTACCTGAGGCTATTGATCGAAAACTTTTATGCCCCTTTCAATACTTCGGCGTGACGGATACGGTGGACTTGAATGACTTAAAGTGGGTGCGAGGGGGATATGACAAATCCGAATTAAGTAACCTCTATTCCATAAACCGCGCAGTGGCTATGCGCCGCGCAGGGCATATCATACATTCTCTAGATAAGTATGTTACGGAAATGAACGACGTAAAGGGTTTGGGCTTTTGCGTATCCGTGGAGCATGCAAAGTTCATGGCGGAATATTTTAACGAAAATGGGATACCTGCTATTTCACTCGTAGGTCATTCCACAGATGAGGAACGAAGTTTAGCTAAGAAACGCCTTGTATCCGGTGAGATTCGTTTTATCTTTATTGTGGACCTTTATAATGAAGGAGTGGATATTCCGGAGGTCAATACAGTTCTTTTTTTAAGACCGACTGAATCACTGACTGTCTTTTTGCAGCAGCTTGGACGTGGTCTGCGCCTTGCTGATAACAAGGAATGCCTAACTGTGCTTGATTTCATCGGGCAGGCAAACAGGAAATATAACTTCGAGGATAAGTTTGCTGCGTTGCTTTCCAATACCACCCATAGCGTGCAGTACGAAATAAAAAACGGGTTTATATCCGCTCCTAAGGGTTGTTATATACAATTGGAGAAGAAAGCTACTAAATTTATTTTGGATAACATCAGGAGCTCCTTTGGTTTTAGGTCGGGAATCGTTAGCCGAATAAGAACCTTCAAAGAAGATAGCGGATTGCCACTGACACTTAGCAACTTTGTGGAGTATTACCATCTAGATATTCGTACGATTTACGCAAAATTCAGCTTCGCGCGTCTATGTGTTTCAGCGGGTGTTAAAGATGAATTTCAAGAACCTGTCGAAGACGTGCTTACAAAAGCATTCAGCCGCATTGCGGCTATCGATTCACGCCGATGGATCTCTTTTTTGCTCAATACTCTTCCAAAGCTAGAAGATGTAAACTTTTCTGCTTTATCGGAGATCGAAAAGCGCATGTTGCAGATGTTCTATATTAGCGTATGGCAGGAGGCTGCAGAGGATTGGGAGAGCGACGAGGTGCTTACTAATCTGTATGTGCTTGCCGACAGCCCCGTAATGCTAGCTGAGCTGATAGAGCTTTTGCAGTATAGATATAGCAAAATCGACTTCATAGATGAGCCGGTCAACTTGGGATTTGCCTGCCCGCTTGATTTGCACTGTACGTACACGCGCGATCAACTACTGGTTGCACTGGACTATTTAAATCCTTCCAACGTGCGTGAAGGCGTGAAATGGTTGCAGGAGAAAAAAATTGATGTACTGTTTGTGACGCTGAATAAGTCCGATAAGGATTATTCGCCTACAACCATGTACAACGATTATTCCATCAATGAGAGCTTATTCCATTGGCAAAGTCAAAGCACCACGGCGGATAGTTCCTCAACAGGTCAACGTTACATACACCATCAAGAACGCGGTAGCCGAGTATTATTGTTTGTCCGCGAGTTTAAAACCGATATTACTGGCGCTGCACCGTATACCTTCTTAGGCCTTGCACAGTATATGCAACACTACGGAAGTAAACCCATGAACATCAAGTGGAAGCTAGAACGCCCGATTCCGGCGAAGTACTTAAAGAAAACAAATAAGTTGGTGGTGGGGTAGTATGAAAGAAGCATTGTTATCGCTAAAAAATAAGGACTTTATTTATCGCTGCTTACAAATTCTAATAAACAGTCATCGTCAAAAAGATTTTGAAAAGCTTACGGATCCGGATTTTTGCAAAAACCTTTTTGATATGAACTATGCAATTTTACAGGAAGTAGCGCTTTATGACGATTTGCCTCAAACAAGTTTCTGCGATCATTGCGGAAATCGGCGTTATTATCCACAGCCGGTTGAGGGGTTTGGGAAAAGATACATCGTATGTAATGACTGGTATTACAAAGGAAAGACTTCAGTGCGGGACACCCGGACCGATTTTGTGAACTGGGTGTTTCGCATATGATGGAGGTTGTGGCTGCCCTCATTCGGGACGGCGACAAAATTTTAATCTGCCAACGACCGGCTTGCAAAGCCAACGGCCTTTTATGGGAGTTTGTCGGCGGAAAAGTGGAGAGCGGCGAAACGAAGGAGCAAGCACTTATCCGTGAATGCCAAGAAGAACTGGCGATTACGCTTTCTGTTGGCAATTGCGTTACGGATGTTATGTACGAATATCCCGAGCTGATGCTGCATCTTACATTGTACAACGCGACGATCGCCGAAGGAGTGCCAAAAAAGCTGGAACATAACGACATCCGCTGGATCATCATGGATGAGATTCCGAACTATGCGTTTTGTCCGGCAGATGAGAAAATTCTAAGAAAACTGCTTGATGGCGCCGTCACCAACCCGTAACGGCGGAGCAATTGATTGAATGGTTTGCAGCCTACAACCATTGAAAGCGAGAAAAACCATGGACGGTACAAAAAATCTAAGACCCTTGTATACCCCTTGGGGTGAAATAATCGATAAGGAATGCCCGCTAAATGACTATCCTCGCCCGCAACTGCGTCGGGAGAATTGGAAATGCCTCACCGGCCTTTGGCAGTACGCGATACGAGCGGATGCGGCATATCCCGATACATGGGATGGGGATATTGTGGTGCCATATTCCCCGGAAAGTCTGCTTTCGGGCGTGGGAAGGCAGCTTTTGTGCGGTCAAACGCTTTGGTACCGCAGGGAAATTCAAATGGAAAGCTTGCCAAACGGCATGCGCCGTTTGTTGCATTTCGGTGCAGTGGATCAGTTTTGCCGCGTGTGGTGCAATGATACGCTTCTGGGTGAGCATTCGGGCGGATATTGGCCTTTTTCTTTCGATATCACGGATGCCGCAAACGTCGGTACGTTTACATTGACGGTGGCGGTAAAGGATTTTAGCGACTTTGGGGACGAGGCTTACGGAAAGCAGAAAATGCGGCGTGGGGGCATTTGGTACACCGGCCAAAGCGGCATTTGGCAAACGGTCTGGTGCGAGGATGTGCCGAAAGCGCATATCGAGAACTTAAGGATTACTCCATTATATAAAGAAGGTGCTGTCGAGATACAGGCAGAGGGTGTTTCGGTCGGATCTGTGCAAGTACTGGACGGCGGAAATTTGGTTGCGGAGGCTTTTTTAACAAACGGTATTGCCCGTGTGCAGCTGCAGAACTTTAAAAGCTGGAGCCCAGACGATCCTTTTTTGTATGATCTAATCATAACGGCCGGTGAGGATACGGTATTTAGCTACTTCGGTATGCGTGAATTTAGCGTAGCAGAAGGAGTGGATGGATTGCCGAGGCTTATGCTCAACGGCAAGCCTATCTTCCACAATGGCCTTTTGGACCAGGGCTATTGGAGCGACGGGATGTATACGCCTCCTTCGGACGAGGCCTTGGTGTGGGAGATATCGACCCTCAAAAGCATGGGCTTTAATATGCTGCGAAAGCATATAAAAATTGAGCCGCTTCGTTGGTATTACCATTGCGACAGGCTCGGTATGCTCGTGTGGCAGGATTTTGTCAGCGGCGGTGGCCCGTTCAAAAAGTTTGTGGTGCAGTATGCACCGTTTCTGGGCTTTAATTTTGACGACGGCACGAAAAACTACGCCCTTCACGGGCGGAAAAGTAAACCCGGGCGGGAGGCTTTTTTACGGGATGCAAAACGCACGGTCGATTTATTGTATAACGCGGTTTCGCTATCGGTATGGGTACCCTTTAACGAGGGTTGGGGACAGTTTGACGCGGCAAACATGTGCGAAATGGTGCGAAAAATGGATTCCACACGTCAGGTAGACCATGCCAGCGGCTACTTTGACCGGGGTGCGGGCGATTTCCATAGCTATCATATTTATTATAGGCGCTTTCGACCGAAAAAGGACAAATACCCCGGACGGGTGCTGGGGCTTACCGAATTCGGCGGCTACAGCCTCCCCACACCGGGGCACATGGTTTCCGATACGCTGTTTGGCTACAGGGTGTTTCAAAGCAAACAGGATTTGCAGGGTGCGTTAAATGAATTGTACAAGCGTGATGTGTTGCGAAACATAAGTAAGGGCCTTGGTGCACTTGTTTATACACAGGTGAGCGACGTGGAGGACGAAATTAACGGGCTTTTTACCTACGACAGAAAAGAAATCAAGGTAGACATACCGTTTATGCGGGCAATCAACGATAAGGTGTACAAGGCATTTTTCCATGGGATTACGTAAGTGCGTATGTACCAAGCTTCATCATGGCTCAACGGGATTCTTCGCCTTCAGGGGCTCAAACAACAGTTATGTACGAAAATTTATTTAATCAAAAAGTGCCATTTAGGCACTTTTTCTTGAACAACATATTCCGTTATCGCCTGCAAAGGCAGAACGGATGCCCTTCTGTATCGAGCATCGTTACATAATGGTCGCCGCCGTATTGCTCTGTCGGTTTGGTCGCACCAAAGCGAATGGCTTCCTCCACAGCGGCGGGTAAATCATCTACCTGAAAATTGAAGTGCATTTGCTTTTGCTGCTTTTCAGACTCCTCCGGCCAAACGGGAGGGGAGTACGGAATTTCCGTTTCAGCAAAAAGAATAATCATCCCGTTATAACTTCTTAGCGCCAAACAATCATAGGCGACAATGCACTCCCAGCCCGTGAGCTTCGCATAAAACACACGGGCACGGGAGGCATTCTTACAATCAATCATCAAGTCGCCGATGGTAAGGTCTTTAATCATTGCTCTATACCATTTGCGTCCGTCTGTTTCAAGAGCTTATATAAAAGAGTGTAAAGTGTACTGGCCTCTTCGGGGGAAAACGGGATACAGCTCCCCATTTGTTCGGGTATTGTAAGAGCCTCTTCCCTGAGCTTTTCGCCCGCTTCGGTGATGG
>JAEWZS010000030.1 GCA_023458355.1 Bacillota bacterium | reverse complement strand
GTTGTAGATTCATGATCGGAGCGAGTGTCGAAGGCTGCGTATTTCAAAAAGCGTTCGGTTGCGGTTAAACTCATAAAAATTTACCTTCTCTCTCAAAATACTACATGAAACATCATCGCTTTATTTTACCCCGTATAAGCGCTTAAAACAATATAAGGTACGGGTTTTTCGGTGTAAGCATAGCAAGCGGGATACAAAAAATAACATGAATGGATTGAAGTTTTGGCTGTACAAACGCAGAAAGATAGTGTATGATGAGGAAAACACAAAAAGATTTTGCACAGTACTAATTATTTGTTTGAGGTGCGGCATGCAGCAACGGATTCTGGGATATAAATGCACCTTGTGCGGTTCTGAATTCCCCTATACGGAAATGCTTACCTGCCCAAAGTGCGGTGAAAAGGGCATACTCGATATTCTCTATGATTATCGTTATATTTCCTCTACTTTTACAAAAGAAAGCCTTCAAAAAAATCAAGATAAAAGCATGTGGCGTTTTAGCCCGCTTATGCCGCTCAAAGAACGCGATTTTTCGGCGTTTCTTCGAGTAGGCGGATCGCCGCTTTATCGCTCGGAGCACTTAAGAAGCGAGCTATCGCTTAAAGCGCTCTATATTAAGGACGACGGCATTAACCCCACGGCCTCCTTAAAGGATCGTGCAAGCGGTGTTGCAGTCGCTAAAGCCCTTGAGCTGGGTTATGATACAATCGCCTGCTCCTCCACGGGCAATGCTGCCTCCTCCTGTGCGGGCAATGCTGCGCGCATGGGGTTGAAGAGCGTTATCTTCGTGCCGGAGCGTGCACCAGAGGGCAAGCTTGCACAGCTTCTCATTTTCGGTGCTCGTGTGGTGAGCGTAAAGGGCGATTATCGTGCTACATTTGAGTTATCGCGCGCGGCGATCGATAAATACGGCTGGTACAACCGCAACGCGGGTATCAACCCCGTTATGGTTGAAGGCAAAAAGACCGTGGCACTCGAAATTGCCGAGCAGCTCAACTGGAACGTGACCGATTGGGTTGCGGTGAGCGTGGGCGACGGCTGCACCATCGGCGGCGTATATAACGGTTTTTACGACTTAAAGGAACTTGGGTTCATAGATCGCATACCAAAAATACTCGGTGTACAGTCCACCGGCTGCATGCCTTTTGTTGAGGCCGCAAAACGCGGCGGTAATTTGGAGCCGGCGGAAGAAAACACGATTGCCGATTCCATCGCCGTAGGCGTACCGAGAAATCCCGTGAAGGCGCTTCGCGCTGTGAAAAATTCAAACGGCACATGGATTTCCGTGAGCGACGAGCAAATCCTCGATACCATGCGCGTACTCGGACGTACCGAGGGCGTGTTTGGAGAACCTGCGGGCGTCACCGCTACGGCGGGCGTTCGTGAAGCTGTGCGAACCGGCATTATTAAGGGAAGCGAAACGGTAACGGTTATAAGCACCGGCAGCGGGCTAAAAGATGTGAAAAACGCGCTTCGCGCAGCGGGCCGGCCCACACTCTGCGAGCCGGAGCTTAGTGCGCTCGAGCATAGCGGTATTCTAAACGGTATTCTATAGCAGCATCATTCGCGGCATTTCAAAATGCTGTCATATATAGTATAATTGAATTTGGTTGATTAGTGTGTATTCGCAGAAAGGGTGCATTTGCTTCTCCTTCGACCCCCTGCGAAGTATCATGGTTGCCATGCCCGAGAGGGCGTAAAAATAGAGCAACTAAAATCTAAGGAGGATTCAAATGAAGAGGTTTCTTGCAATTGCAGTGGCGCTCGTTATGATGTTTGCCGTAGCGGCTTGCACCACCACGCCCGTTGTCGACGAGCCCGTTGCGCCCGCTCCCGCTGAAAGCGCAGCACCCGCCGATAGCGCTGCACCCGTCGAAAGTGCAGACGTCGCAGGTATCCCCGCTGCTGATCTGAAGATCGGCGTTATCCTTGTACACGACGAGAACTCCGGTTATGATGCCGCTCACATCGAAGGCGTCAAAGGCGCTATGGCCACTTTGGGCATCGCTGAAAGCCAAGCCATCTTCAAGTACAACATCCCTGAAGATGAAACCTGCTACGATACCGCTGTTGACCTAGCCGAGCAGGGCTGCCACATCATCTTCTCCGACAGCTACGGTCACCAGTCTCACATGATGGCTGCCGCCGCTGAGTATCCCGAAGTCATGTTCGTGGCTTGCACGGGCGATACCGCCGCGCTTGAGCCCGTAACAAACGTTGCCAACGTTTTCCCGTACACCTTCCAAAGCCGCTTCGTGTCCGGTGTTGTTGCCGGCATGAAGCTTAAGGAGCTCATGGATGCGGGCACCGTAACCGATCCTTATATCGGCTACGTAGGCGCTTACCCCTATGCGGAAGTGGTTTCCGGTTACACCGCCTTCTTCCTTGGTATCCAGAGCATCGTACCCACCGCCCATATGGACGTGCAGTACACCAACTCTTGGTATGATCCCGTCGCCGAAGGCGAAGCCGCCAATGCTCTTATAAGCAAAGGCTGCGTCATTATCGGTCAGCACGCCGACTCGACCGGTGCTCCCTCCGCCGTACAGGCGCAGCAGGATGCCGGCAAAGTGGTCTACAGCGTAGGCTACAACATCGACATGCTCTCCGTGGCTCCCAAGGCTGCTCTGACCTCCGCGCAGAACAACTGGGTTGCTCTTTACACCCCCATCCTCAACTACATGCTCACCGGCGAAAAGGTCCCCACGGACCTCGCACTGGGCTATGCCAATGACGCAGTCATGATCTCCGCTTTGGGCGAGAGCTGCGCACCCGGCACTGCTGAGAAGGTTGAAGAAGTCATCGCCGGCCTCAAAGACGGTTCGCTTCAGGTATTTGATACCTCCAAGTTCACCGTTGGCGGCGCTGCCGTTACAACCTATGCATGGCAGGATACCGACGGCGACTGGGTTCCCGACAGCGGCGAAGCCATCGAGAACGGTATCTTCGTAGAGTCCGTCTTCCGCAGCGCGCCTTACTTCGCATTGCGCATCGACGGCATCACCGAGCTCAACTAATTTTGTTCTAAGAGGGAGAAGCAGCCTTGCTGCTTCTCCCTTTCTCCCTTCTTATCAAATACCGCTTTTCTCCGGACGGCTCACCTTTCTCACGGCCGGAACACCGGACTATACATTCCTTAATCTCTCATAAAGCTGCTGCGACCTGTCGGCTGCGCGCGCAATAAG
Source organism: Bacillota bacterium (assembly GCA_023458355.1). GTDB lineage: Bacteria > Bacillota > Clostridia > Christensenellales > CAG-138 > UBA7707. The sequence goes on along the minus strand of JAEWZS010000030.1, from coordinate 5,552 downwards.
AAAGGACGTATACCTTGGAAGCCCGAAAAGAAATTAAAATGGTGGATATCACCAAAACCTTCGGCGAAGTAGTTGCAAACGACAAGGTTTGTATGTTGATTCGCCCCGGCGAAATTTTAGCTCTGCTCGGCGAAAACGGCAGCGGTAAAACGACGCTTATGAACACGCTGTCCGGTATCTATCTCCCGGAGGGCGGATATATCTGCATAAACGACCATCCCGAGGTCATCAGCTGCCCGAGGGATGCCTATAATCTCGGTATCGGCATGATCCACCAGCATTTTAAGCTTGTGGACGTACTGACAGCCGCGGAAAACATCGTGCTCGGGCTCAACGAGCATAAGCTTATCGACCTGAAAAACGTGCGTGCGCTGGTGAAAGAAATCTGCGACCGCTACGGCTTTGTCGTAGAGCCGGATAAAAAGGTTTACGATATGTCCGTTTCGGAAAAGCAGACCTTGGAGATTGTCAAGGTGCTGTACCGAGGAGCGGATATTCTTATTTTGGATGAACCCACGGCAGTGCTTACGCCGCAGGAAACGGATAAGCTGTTTGCCGTGATGCGAAATATGAAAGACGACGGCAAATCCATAGTTATCATAACTCACAAGCTGCACGAGGTTATGGAGATATCCGACCGCGTGGCGGTTTTGCGGCGCGGTAAATTTATCGGCGATATTGCCACAGCGGAGACAAACCCCCAACAGCTCACCGATATGATGGTAGGCCGCGCGGTTTCCTTGAACATCGACCGGCCGGAACCAAAAGAACCGGTGGAACGGCTGGTGGTGAAAAACCTGACGGTGCTTGACAGCGACGGCGTCAAGCGTCTCGACAACGTTTCTTTCACCGCTTACGGCGGCGAAATATTGGGTATTGCCGGTATCACGGGCAGCGGCCAACGCGAGCTGTTGGAAGCAATTGCGGGCCTTCAAAAGAGTGAGTCGGGCAGCTCAATACGCTTCATGCCGCCGGGAAAAGGTGAAGTGGACCTGGTCGGCAAGGACCCCTTGGATATTTACAAATTGGGGGTCGGTCTCGCCTTCGTGCCCGAAGACCGTTTCGGCATGGGCCTTGTAGGTTCCATGGATCTTACGGACAATGTGATGCTCAGAAGCTATAAGAGCGGCAAATTCGGTTTTACGGACCGTAAGACCCCGAGAGCGTTGGCTCAAAAAATCGTAGATAATCTTGAGGTGGTCACGCCAAACCTCACAATTCCCCTGCGCCGCTTATCCGGCGGCAACGTGCAAAAGGTGCTGGTCGGCAGGGAGATAGCCTCTTCTCCGTCGCTTCTCATGTCCGCCTACGCGGTGCGCGGCCTTGACATCAACACCTCCTACACCATTTACGGGCTTTTAAACGAACAGAAAGCCAACGGCGCGGCCGTGGTGTATGTTGGTGAGGATCTTGATGTACTGCTGGAGCTGTGCGACCGCATTATGGTTCTTTGCGCAGGCAAGGTGAGCGGCATTGTGGATGGCCGTACGGCCAAAAAGGAAGATGTGGGTCTTATGATGACGCATCTTAGCGAGGAGGCGGAGGCATGAAAAAGGAACACCATTCGGAGCCCGTATTGCGCATTTCCAAGCGGGGCATTGCCCTGCCTTTCTGGAAATCCGTAAGCATTCGCGGTCTGGCGCTCGTTTCGGCGCTTGTGATTTGCGCTATTATCATCTACGCCGTAGTGAAGATGAATCCTTTAACGGTTTACGGTGCCATGTTTGAAGGTGCTTTCGGCACCGACAAGCGTATGTGGGTCAGCATCCGCGATATGATGATGCTTTTGTGTGTCGCTATCGGCCTTGCACCCGCATTTAAGATGCGCTTTTGGAACATCGGTGCAGAAGGTCAGATACTCATGGGCGGCATCGTATCCGCCGCATGCATGATCAATTTGAGCCAATACATGACAACTCTCCCCATGATGCTGTTGATGCTTGCATTAAGCATCGTGGCGGGCGGCCTTTGGGGCGTCATCCCCGGCTTTTTTAAGGCGAAGTGGAATACCAACGAAACACTCTTCACCTTGATGATGAACTATGTTGCCATCCAAATCACGGCGTTTTTTGTGGCACTGTGGGAAAATCCCATCGGTTCCAACACCGTGGGCGTTATCAATTCTAAAACAAAGATCGGCTGGTTTCCCGAAGTTTTCGGGCAGGACTACGCACTTAATGTCATTTTGGTTATGGCCTTGGCGATAGGCATGTACGTTTACCTGCGCTACAGCAAGCAGGGCTACGAGATCGCCGTCGTAGGCGAGAGCGAGAACACCGCCCGCTATGCGGCCATCAATGTGCCTAAGGTCATTACACGCACTATGTTCATTTCAGGTGCCCTGTGCGGCATCGCGGGCTTTGTGGCCGTATCCGGCGCAAGCCATACCATATCCACCAGCACCGCCGGCGGACGAGGCTTTACAGCCATCATCGTATGTTGGCTCGCCAAGTTCAACCCCTTTGTGATGCTTCTCATATCGGCTCTTCTGATATTCATGGACAAAGGCGCTATCGAGATCGCCTCGCGCTACAACCTCAACAACCACGTTTCCGCAATGCTGACGGGCATCATCCTGTTCTTCATCTTGGGGAGCGAGTTCTTTGTTAACTATCAGGTAAGCTTCCGAAGCAGCAAACACAAGGAGGTACAGGCATGAACCAGATTATATCCCTTTTTCAAGCCGGCATCATGTTCGGAACCGTGATTCTCTTCGGGGCCACGGGTGAAATATTGACGGAAAAATCCGGCAACCTCAACCTGGGTGTGCCCGGTATCATGTACATGGGCGGTATCGCGGGTTTGATCGGCGTGTTCTTCTATGAAATGAATACTCCCGATCCCAATAAAATGATTTGTATACTCATCGCCCTCGCCTGTGCTTTTGCGGCTTCGATGCTCGGCGGGCTTATCTACAGCGTGCTCACCATCAGCCTTCGTGCCAACCAGAACGTGACGGGCCTTACACTCACCATATTCGCAAGCGGTTTCGCCAATTTCTTTGGCGGTTCCCTCAACAAACTGGCGGGCGGCGTCGGACAGATTTCCGTGGCGACGACCAGTGCGGCTTTCCGTACCGTACTACCCTTTGCGCAGGACCTCCCCCCGGTTTTCAGTATGCTCTTAGGCTTCGGCTTTATGGTCTATCTGGCCATTGTAATAGCTATCGTGGTCAGCTTCGTTATCAACCGTACAAGCGTAGGGCTTAACCTTCGCGCCGTTGGCGAGAACCCGGCAACCGCAGATGCGGCGGGTATCAGCGTGACCAAGTACAAATACCTTTCCACCTGCATCGGTGCCGGTATTTCAGGCCTTGGTGGACTCTATTACGTGATGGACTACACCAAGGGTACATGGGATTCGGACGGCGGTATCGAGCGCTTAGGCTGGTTGGCCGTTGCGTTGGTTATATTTGCCGGTTGGAAACCCAAGCGCGGCATCTGGGGTGCATACCTGTTTGGCATGCTCTCGTGGCTCTATTTCTACATCCCTGGCCTTACGAGGCGCTCAATGGAGCTCTTTAAGATGCTTCCGTATATTGTCACCATAATCGTGCTGGTGGTGGTAAGCCTTCGCCGTAACCGCGAGAACCAGCCTCCAAACGCGCTGGGATTGCCGTATTTCAGAGAAGAGCGTTAACGGCTGCACAGCGCTTTCAAAGTGCTATTACTGCAAAATTACCGGGATTTTAACGAAAAGAGCTGTGGCATCAAGCCACAGCCCTTTTTTATATTTAAACAGGTTTATTAATTTGTGTGTATTGTATTTTCAATAGATTGATGTACAATAGTCTACAAAGGCATGCGTAAGGGAGGGCTGTTTTCGTGTATTGGCTTATGTATTTGGTCAGCGGCGTTATTTTAGCAGCATTTGTGCTTTTGTCATTCTCCAGCGGCAGCTATTTGCGGCTTATCTATGGAAAGCCTGTTTTTACGGATTCCAACGCGCAGGAATGCGCAAGAGCCGAGGCTGCACTCAAGGCAGCGGATGTTCGCTATACCGTGGAAACCATAAAAAGTAAGCCTACCTATATGCAAGGACGTTATGCTGTAGATTATATGCGCATGAACATGCCGCATCAAACACAGGAAGGCAGTACGCCGCTATTTGTTTACCGTATTTTTGTTTCAAGACGCTACCGCGCGGAAGCAGAACGGGCACTATCCAACGCGAGATCGATTCGGTAAGGTTAGCTCCTCTTACATAGGATGCACATAGAATAGAAAAATGGCTGTTTCGGAAGCTCCGAAACAGCCATTTGCTTTGACATTGGGTTTATTTTTTGAAGTTTACGATGAGCTCCACGATCTCGGCACCGATGCGCTTTTGGGCTTCGCCGGTAGCAGCGCCGATATGCGGCGTGCAGGATATCTTGGGGTGATTCAGAAGCGCTTCGTTCTTGCTGGGTTCTTCGGCATATACATCGATACCTGCGCCGCGAAGCTTGCCGCTGTCGAGCGCTTCAATTAAGGCAGCCTCGTCGATGTTGGTGCCGCGCGAGGTGTTGATGATAACAGCGCCCGTCTTCATGGTCGCGATGGTTTCCGCGTTGATGAGGGGCTTGCCTTCGAGGCTCGGGGTATGCAGCGACACAAAGTCGGACTTTTCCAAGAGCTCTTGTAACTCCACATACTTCATGCTCTCACACTCGAGCGAGGGGATCTTATACACGTCGTAGGCAAGTACTGTCATACCAAGCGCCATGCAGCGGCGGCCGAGCGCCTGTCCGATGCGGCCATAGCCGATGATGCCAATGGTTTTGCCCGAAAGTTCGATACCGGCACCGTAGGCCTTTTTCTCCCATTTGCCTTCGCGCATGGTGTGGCCGGCGATGCTGATGAAGCGTGCACAAGAGAACATGTGCGCGAGCGCCAGCTCAGCGACCGAGTCGGAGCTTGCACGCGGGGTGTTGCGAACGGCAATGCCGTTTGCCTCAGCATAATCCACATCGATGTTGTCGACACCTACGCCGCCGCGGATGATGAGCTTTAATTGGGAGCCCTTCACCGCGTCGATGACAGGAACGCGCACCTTGGTGGCGGAGCGCACGACAAGCACGTCGAATTCACGCGCTTTAACCGAAAGCTCTTCGGGCGAATAGAATTGCTCAACAACCTCGTGGCCCATTTCCTTGAGCGCGAGAATGCCGGATTTATCCATTCCGTCAGTTGCTAAAATACGCATAACATTTTCCTCCGTTAGCCGTTGTTTTTCTCGAATTCCTTCATGAAGTTCACGAGGTACTCAACACCCTCGTAAGGCACAGCGTTATAGATGGAAGCGCGTAGCCCGCCTGTGGAGCGGTGCGCCTTGAGGTTAGACATGCCGGCCGCTGCGCTTTCCTTTACAAACTTCGCATCGAGCTCCTCAGAGCCGGTGGAGAAGCGCACGTTCATGATAGAGCGGCTTTCCTTTTGGATGGCACAGTTGAAAAGCTTGGAATTGTCGATGCAGTCGTAAAGAAGCTTGGCCTTCTTCTCGTTGATCTTCTTCATTTCCTCAACGCTGCCGATGCTCTCAAGCCACTTCATCACGAGCCCGCAGATATAGAT
>JAEWZS010000029.1 GCA_023458355.1 Bacillota bacterium | reverse complement strand
GTGCATAAGTATCTGTATTAGTACTGATGGTGGCTACCTGTGCTTGTCCAGCAGCTAAAAGAGCATCGACTCTCGCTTTTAAGTGGGCGATCCCTGGATAAGATAGTTCATCATACACGGGTTTTGGAATAACTATTTTGCCCGGATAAAGCTTAGCTAAAAGGTTCTCGTTTCCAATCCATAAGAAGGCTGAGATACAGTCACTGTCGAAGAAGAGCGTATCAATCAAGTACTTCGCCTCCTTCAGAGTCGTTGCCGTAAACAAGATCGGAACGGAATGCTGATAAAAGCAGTTCTTCATATTTTCCGCTGGATATTAAACCTTTTTCTAAAGCGTTGTCCGCTTGTTGAATAAAAAAGCCATATGTCTTGTAACGCTTATCTTCAGGCGAAGGTTTATAAAGCGTATCGTCATATCCCGAGCTTACAGCAGACCAAATAACGTTTTGACGCATGGGTTCAGCTTCTTGCGAAGTCATTTCTTTCTCCCCAATTAGTCTTACAAGAATAGCCTGCCTACTAACGCCAAAATACTGTTCGAGGCGAACAACATCTTTAATCGAGAGTTTATCTGATGCTGTATTTTTGATTCGCTTTATCACCTCTGAAAGAGCATCGGGCATCATAAGTAGATAAGAAGCAAACTGATCAGCTTGAAGTTCTTTTTCGCTTCCAACACCGATCTTTTTGGAGCATATTGAGGTAAGCTCATCATCATCAAAATATAAATGGAATAGTTCATGAGCCATTGAAAAGCGTTGTCTGCCCATCGTCATCGATGAATTGATGGCAATAACGTTATTTTTCTCGCCTTTTACACAAATACCACTTATATGTTCGCCCATTGGATAAAACACGATTGAAAGGCGGTCAATAGTATAAGCCAAAGCAAAAATATCAATTGGGGAAGTTGAGTCTTCACCAAGTAGCTTTCTCAGACTAACAGCCTTCTTCCACAAGTCAATCTTATCCATTAGACTGACCGCCTTCAAGTAGTTGTACTAAAAAACTACAATTCAAAGATATTCTGTTTATGGCGCTAATTGCTTCTAAATCTTCCTCGTTGAGCTCACGTGCGCGAAATGCAAAATTTAGCGGTTTTACAGCCGTGTCCAAATCTTCGAATGCAGTTAATTGTACTCCGAATAAAGCTGCTAGTTTATCAAGCATATCCGAAGTTAACGCACGTTTTCCTTTTTCAGCCATAGAGATTAAACTCTGATCGACTTTAAGATAATTCGCAATATTACTTTGTGTAAAGCCGCCGTTTTCACGCATGGCTTTTATTTTTAAACCGATGTTTTCTGGCGAATTGTTCATAGTAACTCCTCCTTTTGATACTATTATATGCAAGCGTGGTCATAAAATCAACATAATAAACAAAAGAAAATATGACAAGTTTTATTTTGATTATTAGACTAAACCAATTTTGGTGCGTCTAGGTAGACGATTTTGTAATTTTAGATGTACTTTTGGTGCACTCGGTTGATACTATGCACAAGCGCTCCTCCTAAATTTGGGAGGAGCACTGATAATACGGTAGGGGAGTCGGATCTTAATTTTATAAAATAGAAATCAAGATTGGAGTTCACCTTTTGAACCCAGTGTTATCCGCCTCCGGCTTAATTTCCTATATCCGCCATAATGCCCGCACCTAAGTCTTCCATTCTTGCCTTATTGGCAGAGGAAGGCTCTGAATATAAAGCGCTACGCCGGTTTTTGCACACCGTTTACGTCTATAATCGTATCCCCTTTAAGCAAAAGCTCGCTTACCGGAACAAACACATACCCTTGGTCGATAGCGGTCTTCAAAAGGGTGGGGAGATAGTCCTTAATCATATAGCCGTTATTGTGGCAAAGTATGATGCTGCCTGACTGAAGTTTGGGAAGCACTGTGTCAAGGATATTTTGTGCGCTGCGCTCGGGGCGCCAGTCCACGGTGTCAATATCCCACTGTACAACCTCATAACCCATGTCGCGCACGGTTTTGATGACGTTGTCATTGTATTCGCCGTAGGGTGCGCGAAATAAATTCGTCTTTTGTCCGGTTATGGGCATAAGGAGTTCCTCGTACTTGTTTAGCTCATCTTGCATCTGCGAGGCGTTGAGCCTGGTCATGTGCGGGTGGGTGGCGGTATGGTTACCCACCTCGTGACCGGACTCATAAATGGCTTTTACTTTGTCGGGGTATTTTTCCACCCAAAACCCGCATAGAAAAAATGTGGCTTTTACTTTGTACTCCTCAAGTGTTTCCAAAATAAAGTCTGTCTTATCGTCCTCCCATGCCGCATCGATGGTGAGGGCAATCTTCTTGTCGTCACGGCTCACACTGTAAACGGGCAGTTCTTTTTTGCGGCCGGCCATCACCGTAAGCTCGTATTCTTCCACCGTTGCAGCAGTTGTCGGTGCCGTGGCACTGCCTTCGGTAAAGGAAAGCGCTATGATTACAGCTGCCACGACGCAAACAAAAATGATGGCCGCTATGATCAGCGTTCTTTTCGTGATAACAAATATACGCAAGGCTCATCCCTCCCAGTCAATCTTGTAGAAATATATGCGGTCAGTCTCCCGCGTATAATCCTTATGCTTACCAAACTTATCAGAGCCCGCCGGAACCCTTCACGTCCGGAGCAATCGGAGCCTTGCGGCGCGCCTTCGGGCATCGCGTTAGCTAATGTCTGCAACCATGCGGGATACTGCTCAAAGGGAGTCTTTGCAGGATAGGGGGAGTATGTGTTACTATTGTTTCATGAAGTTGAATGGCACGATTAAGACCATCATTTATAGAAGTGAAGAAACAGGTTTTACGGTGCTCGAGCTTGCCGATGAGACAGGTGAAGAAGTAACCGCTGTCGGCTTACTGCCGCTGGCGAGTGTTGGCGAGCGTATAGAGCTTGAGGGCGAGTGGACGGAACACCGCGCTTACGGCAGACAGTTTAAAGCCGAGTCTTGCCGCACGCTTGCACCGGCAACGCTTGAGGCGCTGATCAGCTATTTGTCAAGCGGCCTTATCAAAGGTGTGGGCGAAAGCACCGCCCGCCTCATCGTAGATGCGTTTGGTATGGATACGCTTAACGTGCTTGAAAACGAACCCGGAAGGCTCAAGGAAATCTATGGGATAGGCCCTTCAAAGGCAGGCATTATTGCAGCGTCATACCTTTCGCAGCTCGGTATGCGAGATGTGATGCTTGCGCTTTCGGAATACGGTGTTTCAGTAACCCAGGCAATGAAGCTTTATAAGCGCTATGGCGATAACTGCATCGGCTATATACGTGACAATCCCTACCGTCTCATCGAGGAGGTAGAGGGTATTGGCTTTAAGACGGCAGATAAAATAGCCATGAATGCAGGGCTTGAAGCAGACTCCGCTTACAGGCTTCGCGCGGGTGTTCGCTACGCTTTGCAGTGGGCAAGGCAGGAGGGGCATACCTGTTTGCCGCGTGAAAAGCTCGTTGAGGTGGCCGCCGATTTATTGAATGCACAGCTTCGCCCCGTTGAGCATGCGTTGGATGATTTAATTATTAATTCGCAGCTTGCCTATAAAATCGTGGATGGCACGGACGCCGTGTTTTTGCCGGACATGTTCTTTATGGAAAGTGAATGTGCAAAACGGCTCAACCAGCTAAACCGCCCGCCCGCACGATGCGACTATTCCATGATCGATCATCAGATCGACTTTTTAGAAAAATCGCTTCATATTATGCTCCACCCGCAGCAGCGCTCAGCTGTGTATTCAGCGCTCACAAGCGGTGCACTTGTCATTACCGGAGGCCCCGGTACGGGTAAAACCACCATTTTGGAGTTCATATTGCGCATCAGCGAGCAGTTAGGGCTTTCTTGCGAGCTGTGTGCGCCAACAGGCCGTGCGGCAAAACGCATGACGGAGGCTACAGGTACAGAAGCACGCACCGTGCACAGGCTTTTGGAGTATGGCTACGGGCAGGACAGCTTTGCGCGCAACGAGGAATACCCGCTCGATACCGATATGGTGATTGTGGACGAAATGTCCATGGTGGATGTGCCTCTCATGCATGCGCTCTTAAAAGCTATCGCACCCGGAACGCGGCTTATCATGGTAGGCGATGCGGATCAGCTTCCCTCCGTAGGTGCGGGAAGTGTGTTGCACGATATCATCGGGAGCGAAATTTTGCCGGTGGCGCGTCTTACAGAGGTTTTCCGCCAATCGGAACGCAGCCTTATTGTGGAAAATGCGCATCGCATCAACCGCGGTGCACCTCCCGTTGTAGAGGCGGAAAGCGGAGAGTTCGGTTTTGAGTATATTGAAAATAAAGAGGATGTACTGCGCCGCACCATCGCCCTTTGTATGGGACGCACCAACAAGCTCGGCACACGCGACCCGCTTAAGGATGTGCAGGTTCTTGCTCCCATGAAAAAGGGGACGCTCGGGGTATATAACCTAAACGCCCGTTTGCAGGCGGCGCTCAACCCGCCCGCACCTAAAAAGCGTGAGCGCAAATACGGCGAAACGGTGTTCCGCGAGGGCGATAAGGTAATGCAGGTAAAAAACAATTATCGCATAGAGTGGGCAAGAAAAAGTTGTGGGGATGGCGCAGAGGGCGGACAGGGCGTATTTAACGGTGACCTCGGTACCATTTTGCACATCGATTTTGAAGCGCAGACGGTACAGATTCTTTTTGATGATGAACGCTGTGCGATCTACGAATTTTCCATGCTTGAGGAATTAGAGCTTGCGTACTGCATCTCCATCCATAAAAGCCAAGGCAGCGAATTTCCTGTGGTGCTCATGCCTCTCGTGGACGGCCCGCCGCAGCTTTTGACGCGCAACCTTCTTTATACCGCTGTTACACGCGCAAGAAAGCAGGTATACATCGTGGGACATGAAAGCTGTATTTTACATATGGTGCGCAATTCACAGGTTAAAAAACGATACAGCGGCCTTAAAAGCTTCCTCACGGAGCTTTCCGCGCTCACGGCAGCAAAATGAGCCTCAAAGACGTAATTTTAA
>JAEWZS010000028.1 GCA_023458355.1 Bacillota bacterium | reverse complement strand
ATTGTAAAGGACGGGCCAACCGTACCATCCACAGGAGGAAGTATTACATGTATCCCAATCAAAATCCAGCCAATGCGTATATGCGCCAGGGCGTACTCACGGCTTCCCCCGCTGAACTCATCGTCATGCTTTACGACGGTTGCATCCGCCAGCTTAAGGTCGGTGCACTTGCAACGGGCAAAAAGGACTTTGAGCGCGCAAACGCATGCTTTCAAAAAGCACAAAACATTTTAGGCGCACTCGCCTCCAGCCTCGATATGAGCTTCAAGCTTTCCGAAAACCTTTTGGAGCTTTACGAATACATGATCGGTGAAGTCATCGCCGTTAACGAAAGCAAAAACACGGAGCGCCTCGACGGCGTTATATCGTTGTTGCTCGATTTAAAGAGCGCTTGGGTGCAGGTAGCAAAAATCGGCGCAGCAGCGACCGCGGAGGCAATGGCGGGGGCGCAGGCATAATGCGTACAGAAAAGAGTGAGCTTGTAAAAAACCGCAGTGCGCTTAAAATGGCGGCTGATAAACTGTATGCGGAGGCGAAGTCAGGCGCAGTTGCACTTGAAGAAAACGATGCATCAGCCTATTTGAGCTCGCTTGAAGAGCGTGACACGATCATCGCGCACATGGATGCGTTAGAAAAGCGGTACGAGGTTATCAAAGGTAACGTTTCTCTAGACGAGCGGGCAGAGCTTAAAAAGATTGAAAGTGAAACGCGGGAGATATTGCATCTTGTTTTACGTACGGATGACGCTGCCAGGGATAAGGCGAAAGCGCTTATGGACGAATATCGAAAAAAGCTCAGAGAGCTAAAAAAAAGCGGCAAACAGGTAAGCGGGTATATGCAGATGTATACCAACCCCGACGGCATATTTATCGATAGAAAAAGATAAGAGCCCGAAAAAGCGAGGCGGAAAGGATACCGGTATGGCAATGGATGATATGGAGCTTTTGGAGGAAATTGAGGATTCTCAGCATGGCAGGTATTTAACCTTTAACGTGGGCGTAGACGTATTCGGCATCGAAATCCGCAACGTTACGGAGATCGTTGGCCTGCAACCCATCACAAAACTTCCCGAAGCACCTGAGCATATAAAGGGTGTTATCAACCTGCGCGGCAGGATTATTCCCGTGGTAGACGTGCGTCTCAAATTTAAAAAGGAGTCTGTCGAATACAACGACCGTACATGTGTGATTGTTGTAGAACCCAACGCGGTTGTTGCAGGGCTCATCGTAGATGAGGTGGCGGACGTTATAAGCATTGCCGATGAAGATATCGTGCCCCCGCCCGAATACAGCGCTTCGGTGCAAAACAATTACATCAAGGGTATCGGCAAAGCTGATGGTGCCATAAAGCTGTTGCTTGATTGCGAAAAGCTGTTCCGCCCGGAGGAAGAAGCTGTGCTTCGCGCAGCAACCTAAGAAGAAGCAGGAGATTATGATTTATGAAAAGCTTAAAAAAAATCAAAACCATTTATAAAATGCTCGCAAGCTTTCTTCTGCTTGCGCTGCTCATTACAGCCATCGGCGTGATGGCAATTATGAGCCTCAATAAGATTGCACAGAACACGGATACGCTGTACAACAAAAACACGAAGGCCGTTTCGGAGCTTTCTAATGTAATGCAGCTTTACCAAAGGACGCGCGTAATTGTGCGCGATGTGATTTTGCTTGACAGCATGGAGAAAAAGGCGGCGGAGGTCGATAACCTCGAAAACAAATATGTACTCATCGACGAAGGGCTTTCAGCCCTCGAACCTCTCCTTGATGAGGAGCATAAGACTCAGTTTGTGACTATTCACGATCAAATGAAAAGGGCGCGCGATTATAACAACAAAGCAGTGTCCGCGGAAATGGGCGGTGGAGACGGGTACGTAATACTCATGTCGGCAGACGCGGATGCAGCCGCGTCTGCGGTACAAAGTTCCCTCAGCGATCTTGAGTACCTCGTTGTACAAGAAGCGCAAAGCATGTATAAGTATGTGGGCAATGAAGAGCAATCCAGCACCATGCTTTTAATCGTGACACTTATCGTGTGCGACGTACTTGCAGTGCTTCTCGGTTTCATTCTGACACGTATGGTCGTAAAACCGCTCGTGACAACATCCAACCAAATCGAAAAGCTTGCAGAAGGCGTTGACGCGGAGAAAATCGATCCCTCCAAGATGAGCGGCGAGTTTCGCATTATGGGCGAGGGCATTGTGCATCTGCGTGAAACGGTTGGCCGCATGAACGAGAGCATTCTTATGCTCGCGGACGCGGGTACGCACGGTAAGCTGTCAACGCGTGCGAATACCGAAGGCATGAAGGGCTACTACCTTGAAATGGTGGAAGGTATTAACAAAACGCTCGATGCGGTGATTGCGCCTGTGACGGAAGCATCCTCCGTTCTAAACGAACTCGCACACGGCAACCTTAACACAAGTGTTATGGGTGAGTATGAGGGCGATCACGCCATCATCAAAAACGCGCTTAACTCCACGCTTGAGGCGCTTCGCGCGCAGATCGGCGAAGTGGCTATGGTGCTCGAAGGCATTGCCGCGGGCGACCTCACAAAGACCGTAGATGGCGAGTTCGTGGGCGACTTTAACACGTTAAAGGCATCCGTCAACAACATATTGGTGTCGTTAAACTCCGTTCTTGACGATATTAACACCGCTTCAGAACAAGTGGCTGCGGGTACCCGTC
>JAEWZS010000027.1 GCA_023458355.1 Bacillota bacterium | reverse complement strand
GTTCTAAATTAATTGAGGCTTCACCTATTTCAGTAATCGTGTTTGGTTGTGCAACAAAGTACTCTACCGAGTATCTTATAGCGCCTGTTCCAGAACTATTGCTTATAATAAGGTGTTCGCATGATGTCAGGATGTTTCTTATCTCTACTAAAGTGTGCTCAAAACAGTATATTTTAGCATCATGCTCAGACAATTGGGCAATTAATTCATTGACCATGTTTTTTCTTATTTCTCCGGCATATCCTAAGGCATAGATAACTAAAGCTGTATCAAAAAAAACTAGTAAGTTACTAAGGTCAGCGCTCTCTGACTGGGATTTATTATAATATACGAAATGATAACACATTCCGGCTCTAATAAGAGTTTTTAAGTTTCTAAGTCCATTCGAGGCTTGTTCATAGACATCAAGTAAAAATAAACTTAAAAGCAAAGTCGCTTCTTCGGAGTCATGGATCAACGATAGTCTATCTTCGCTATCGGGAGCAATCAACATATCTATGTTTTTAATAATAAAGTTTAGCAAAGCAGCCTTTGCGTCTTTAAATAAAATATTTTTATTAAAAGTTTGTGAAAAATGAAGATATTCATGAGCTAGCTCACTAATTGCAGTTGAAAACTCTCTTGCCCTCTCTTTTATTCCGTTTTCCATGAGACCCTTAACAGGAGTATAGTACCCACCATCCTCAACATAACAGAGTTTGTCTAGTTTTATGAATCGATTAATAATTTCTTGATAATTAGCGATAGTCAATCCAAATGGATAAAGAAGTTCTACACTCTCTTTTAGTGTTGTTGCTGTTATTTTTTCAGGGATTTTTTCATATAGGCAATATTCAATAAACGGTAAAAATGAATTCAAATAATCTCCACCCATTTCATATTGCTCCGCCATCATTGAGCGTAGAATTTGATTTTTAAGCATATGAGAAGTCCTCCGTCTATATTCACTATACCCAATGAAATTTTAGGATAAAATTGTATATATTAACAGAATTATCTCATAAATTCTATAACAATCCAATATAAATTTACGTATGGCGGCAAAAAATCACGCCTATATTTTAATAATACGCTGTTTATACTTTTACCGCTCGCTGTCAAATGTGTCTGTAGTCCGCACAATCATTAACAACGAGGAGCTCAAACTCCGAGCCATATCAGCACATGAGAATTGGGTATCGTACAAACAGGGTTGCTTGTAGTGATTGTTATTGAGGCTGAAAAAAGCATTAATGAACAGATTCGGTTTTCGGGTATCGGCAACGCCTTACTTGCTCTTCGCGCAGCGTGCGGCGGCCTGCCACGAACTGCCCTGCCCGCAGTTCGCAATGGTCGTTTCGCGTCACCGCAGGAGCGGCTTCCTAAAACTCCCTTGCTTACTGGGCTTTCGGCTCGCTGCATCCGCCACAGGCGGCGCTCGCCTTCGCCCCCCTCATAACCAAGATCGGTCATGCATGAAGGTAGGCGGTTTGAGTTTACGTATAGGCTCCAAAGCATACACCCGCCCTTGTTGGGCGGGTGTTTGCTTTGGAGCTGATGAGCAGATTCGAACTGCCTACCTCCTCATTACCAATGAGGTGCTCTACCGACTGAGCTACATCAGCATGTTTAGTTGGGGTTCCGAACATCGAGAATAGAAAACGGTGGTCTTTACCTAGCAAGAGGTTAGCTGTCCTGCCCGCAGTTCGCAATAGGTGCTCTACCGACTGAGCTACATCAGCACATTATACGAAATGCTCCGAAGCGAACACGCGGAACATTTCGTATTATAGACAATTTATCTTCTTAATGCAAGCGTTATTTTGTGTATTCGGCATCTTTCGGTATAGGATCGAAAGGACAATATTTGGTTGTCCCCAGTAGCGGGGATTATTTGCAGTCGCTGTGCCAAAGAATACCGTCGCGCGGCACAGTTAATTTTATGCGTATTGCGTTTCGCTCAAAAAAGGGTTCTCCCTCGCGGCGGAAACCGAAACGCTCATAAAAAGTAGCTTCCGATTCGCGCGGGCAGGTAACGATCGATTTGCCCGCAAGCCCTTCCGCCTTGTAAAGAAGCAGCCGCAGCACTAGGTCGTCGTAGCGTTCGCTCCGATACGCCGGCATCGTTGCGATGCGGCCGATGCGCGTATATTCTCCGTCGGGGAATATGCGGCCTGAGGCAATAGGAGTCCCGGCTTCATCCTCCACAAAAAGATGTGCGCTGATGCCGTCAAAATCATCGAACTCCTCGCTCTGCGCGATGCCCTGTTCCTGCACGAAGCAAAAGTGCCGCATTTCTCTAATACGCTCAAAATTTTCACGGCCAAAGCTCCAACGTGCTTGAAACATGTTTACTTATCTCCTCTTGATAAAAAATCCGTAATGCGGTATGACCGAATACTGTTGAACTAATGGTAACGCAAATATGAAATCCTGTAAACTATCTTGCTAGAACTGCGCGGCTCGGGTAGAATAGCCTTAAGAAACTGAATATTTGTTTTGAAAGGCGGATAGTACCATGGAAGAAGAAAGAGATCTCGTCACATTTACCGATGATGACGGCAATGAGTTTACGCTTGACGTAATAGACTATTTCGAATATGAAGACGAAGAGTACGCGGTGCTTATGGACCTTTCTCAGAGCGATGAGGAAAGCGAAGAGACCGAGGAGCAGGATGTCTACATCATGAAAATCGTCGTCAACGGAGATATGGAAGAGTTCCTTCCCGCCGATGACGATAAGATGGATGTGCTTGCCGCTATCGCTGAAAAGCGTCTTAACGAAGGCTGCGGCTGTGGCTGCGACGAATGCGGCGAAGAAAAAGAGCACGAGCATCATCACTGCGGCTGCGATCATTGCGAAGACTGATTGCGATAGAAACGTAATGAAAAGACGGAAGATAGATCTTCCGTCTTTTTTGAATAGCAGGAGTCTTTCCAAGCTTTTTATGAAATGGTATAATCTTTACAGGTCTAATTTTCATACAATATTTTTATGGGGGTAACTATATGGAATCTTCGGGTTGGAATACCCCGCGTGCAGAGTTTCGCGCGCGCGACTTCAGGCGTATTGCGCGCGATAAGCTTAATGGAAACTGGGGACTTGCGCTTGGCACGAGCCTACTTTTTGGGCTGTGCGTATGGGCTTTGGAGTTTCTCGTGGCAGGCGTTTCCTCTTTGATCGGCTTAGGTACGTCGTTTTCCATGATGCCGTTTATGTTTGGTGACTTCTCCTACGATTTAAATAGCTTGGAGCAGTTTGCCTATGTTTTTGCGCCCGCATTAGGGGCTTATTCGCTTCTGACTGTCGTACTTTCGCTTGCGGTGACTGCTGTCGGTTCCGCGCTGTTGCTCGGTCATAGCAAGTTTTATATTGACTTATGCAACAACAAAGGTGAGCTTTCCGCGTTATTTTCGCGCTTTGGCATATTCTTTAAGGCGTTCGGGCTGATGCTGTTCATGGGACTATTTGTATTCCTGTGGTCGCTATTACTGTTTATCCCGGGCATCATCGCCGCTTTCCGTTACGCTATGGCGCCGTATTTGATGGCGCAGTATCCTGAAATGGGTATCCGCCAGGCGGTCAACGAGAGCAAGCGCCTCATGGCAGGGCGTAAATGGCGGTTGTTCTGCCTGGAGCTTAGCTTTATCGGCTGGGGGTTTCTGTGTATACTGAGCTTTGGTATCGGCTATTTATGGCTTATGCCGTATATGCAAACAGCGTTTGCTGCTTTCTATCTCGATTGCAGCAATCAGGGCATTCCCTTAAACGCAAAACCGGAGCCGAAACCTGTATTTCCCGATAGCGGAAGCAATCTTCCCGATGGCGACAGCAATATCTAGCTGTTCCCTGTTATGCATAACAATAAGCCGGATGCGCCGCCGTGCCGTCCGGCTTTTTAAGACTTAGGAGAGTTAATGTAAAGGGAGGCGTTATGGATCTTTCCATTCAGGTTAAAAGCCTCGATCTTCTGATCAAGCTTTTGCGGCACGACCTAAAAAACATGCCGCCCTACGGATTTAAACCTAACCGAGCATCGCTTAGGGAGGCGGAGCATTGTTTAAAAAGCACAGCACTTATTAGGAGCACTCCCGAGGCGGAGGGGCTAAGCTCTTCTGCTGTCGAGCGTTTTTTGCGTGAGATGGATGCGCGGCAAGCAAGCGTTGCGGCGCACGAGCTGATGCTTATTATAAACGGCAAGGTGGTTTCCGAAGGCTACTGGGCGCCATACAGTGCAAAAAGGCCTTATATGATTTACTCCATGAGCAAGAGCTTCACCGGCACTGCCGTGGGTATCGCCGTGGACGAAGGAATTTTGTCTCTCGATGAGACA
The DNA here is from genome assembly GCA_023458355.1 of Bacillota bacterium. Classification (GTDB taxonomy): domain Bacteria; phylum Bacillota; class Clostridia; order Christensenellales; family CAG-138; genus UBA7707. Next base: position 3,550 of record JAEWZS010000027.1, on the reverse strand, counting down.
TTAACGGAGATCTTCCCTGAATTAACACCTTCCGTCTATTTACGCCAGCATAAAACCGCTACCGTGCGCCAGCTTCTTACCATGCAGTCGGGCAGCCGCTTTAACGAGGTGGGATCCATGCTCGATGAAAATTGGGTAAAGATGTTTATGGAATCCATGCCCAAGTTTGAGCCGGGCACGGCGTTTGAGTACAATTCCATGAACACCTATATGCTCGCTGCCATACTCGTGCGCCGGACCGGTATGCCCCTCACGGAATATTTAAGGTCCCGCCTGTTTGAACCAATGGGCATTTGTGATGCTGCATGGGAGCGCTGCCCACAGGGCATTGAAAAGGGCGGCTGGGGGTTATACCTTCGTCTGGAAGACGTTGCCAAGCTTGGCCAGCTCTATCTGCAGGGCGGTATGTGGCAAGGGAAACGCCTCTTGAGCGAAGAATGGGTCAAGGCTGCCATAAGTAAGAAGACCGATACCTTCCCTGGTGATGCAAGCGGCGGCTACGGCTATCAGATATGGGTGAATAGGGATAATAGCTTTCAGTTTAACGGTGCGTTCGGTCAATATGTGATGGTGTTCCCCGAGCAAAATGCGGTGGTTGCCTTGTATTCCGGTTGTGCCGATCTTTTTGCGCGCGGCGACCTTATGAAGTTCGTGCACGCTGCACTTTTCGGAGGCTTTTCAAAGCCGCTCCCCCAAAACCCGGAAGCACTTATGGTACTTAGGGATACAGAAAAGAGCCTAAGTCTCGAATTCCCCGATCCGCTTTCGGAAGCGGGGAACGACGCCGCTGCATTTGACGTGCTTTCTACACTTCTTGATAAAAAGGAATTTCGCATGGAGCAAAATCCGTGCGGAATATTCCCGCACGCGATTCAATGCGTAGAGGGCAATTTTAGTTTAGGCACAGAGCTTGTGCGGTTTACAAAAAAAGGGGATAGGCTTTATATCACCTTGTACGAATACAACGAACGCAATACGTTTATGGTAGATAAAAGCGGTGAATGGACGCATTTTTCGGCCGCCATGCGCGGTGAACGCTTTTTCGCAGCCGCGCGTGGCGCGTGGTATGTTACGGAAAAGGCCGCGGTTTTACATGTAATGGTGCCGTTTACGGAAACACCGCATGTGCGGCTGTTAACTTTTACATTGGACCTCTCCGACGGGGTTTTGAATGTCAAGTTTGATGAAATGCCCACCATAGAGAAGGCGGGCATGATGCTGGTGGACCTTACCGGCGTATCGCGGACGACGTTTATGAGGAGGCTCATGCCCGCGATAAGAAAAAGCGGCGAGCATATAAGCGAAACGATGAACCGGCTTTACACGCCAACGGCCAAGGGGGTCCCCATCGCGCAAAACGACCATGATTTTTTAGTATAAAGGGAGGATTTTAAACTATGTGCGGGATCGTTGGCTATGTGGGCTTTAAAAAGGCTGCGCCGCTTATCCTTGATGCGCTTGAAAAGCTCGAATACCGTGGGTATGACTCCTCCGGCCTCGCGCTTGCGGGCGGGGACGAGCTTCGTGTGTTTAAGGCCATGGGGCGGTTGAAGGTGCTTCGCGAGCGCACACGTGACGGCGAGGGGCTAATAGAAACAGCGGGCATCGGCCATACGCGCTGGGCCACACATGGTGAGCCTTCGGACGTCAATTCGCACCCGCATCTTTCCCACAGCGGCAAGGTTGCGTTGGTGCACAACGGCATCATAGAGAATTATCTCGAGCTCCGCGATTTTTTAACCGCGCATGGCTACACTTTTGTTTCCGATACCGATACGGAGATTGTGGTACAGCTTGTAGACTTTTTTTATAAAGGCGATCCACTTACCGCTGCACGCGAGGCTGTAAACCTGCTTGTGGGTTCGTTTGCGCTCGGCATCGTTTTTAAGGACTATCCCAATGAGATCATCGCCGTTCGCAAAGACAGCCCTCTTATTGTGGGCCTAGGCTCCAGAGAAAACTTCATCGCGTCCGACGTACCTGCCATATTGGCATACACGCGTGAGGTGGTGCGCCTTGGCGAGTACGAGTTCGCCGTTTTAACGAAAGAGGGCGTGACCATATTTGACCGCTACGGCGAGCGTGTTAAAAAGGAAGCGGAGCACATTACATGGGACGCGGGCGCTGCGGAAAAGGGCGGCTATCCGCATTTTATGCTCAAGGAGATCATGGAACAGCCCGGTGTTATTAAGAACACGCTTGGTCCCCGCATCCACAAGGGCTATATAGACCTCGAGCTTAAACATATCACCGAGGACGATTTGAAAAATGTGGACCGCGTGTATATCGTGGCCTGCGGCTCGGCCTATCATGTGGGATTTATTGCGAAAACCTACATCGAAAAGCTTGTACGCATACCCGTGAGCGCGGAGCTTGCTTCAGAATTTCGTTACAGCGAACCGCTCATCACAGAGCATACGCTCACCATCGTGATAAGCCAGTCGGGTGAAACCATCGATACCCTGTTTGCTATGCGTGAGGCGAAAAAGCGCGGATCGCATATCTTAAGCATTGTTAACGTTGTGGGGAGCACCATTGCATCTGAAAGTGAGGAGGTGCTTTATACATGGGCAGGGCCTGAGATTGCCGTCGCCACGACAAAGGCGTACAGTGCCCAACTTACCGCAGTCTACCTCATAGCATTAAAGCTTGCGGAGCTAAAAGGGCGCATAAGCGATGTTGAAATGCAAAAAGCGCTAGATGCCTTCCATAAACTACCCGAGCTATCAGAAGGGCTTCTTTTAGAGCGCGAGCAAATACAGTATATGGCGTCGCTGTTTTTTGACAGCCGCGATGTATTTTTCATTGGCCGTAATCTCGATTACGCGCTGGCGCTCGAAGGCTCTTTAAAGCTTAAGGAGATTTCCTACATCCACTCGGACGCCTATGCCGCAGGCGAGCTCAAGCACGGCACAATTTCGCTTATTGAAAAAGGCACGCTCGTGGTGGCGCTATGCACCTATGCACCGCTTCGTGAGAAAATGCTCGGCAACATCCGTGAGGTGAAGGCACGTGGTGCGACTGTGCTTGCCGTTACCACAAAGGATGCACTAGGCGTGGCCGAGGCGGCCGACCATGTAATATGGCTTCCCGATTGTGACGAGCTTATTTTGCCTTCGCTTTCCATATTGCCCTTACAGCTTTTTGCCTATTATGTAGCGCTTCTAAAAGGCTGCGACATCGACAAACCGAGAAATTTGGCCAAATCCGTAACGGTAGAATAGAGACTGCAGCAAGACACCAAAACATACAACAAAAAAGGGTTAAATTCGAAGCTGACTTCTGAACTTAAAAGGGGTCAGCTTTTTTAAATCCGTAAAGCCCAGATCACGCAGGCGACCCTCAAAAATGCCGCATGGCATTTTTGTAACACGCGAAGCGTGAACTATTGGAATAAGGTGGGCTTTGCAGGGAATAATAAGGCAAGAACGCCGGCAAGCGCCGGTACCGATTTAGGAGGCAATACATGAAACGCAATCTGACCGCTGCTTTAACCGCAATACTGATCTTGGCGCTTTTCCTCAGTATCGGCTGTGGAAGAGGTGCAGCA
>JAEWZS010000026.1 GCA_023458355.1 Bacillota bacterium | reverse complement strand
GTTCTTGAAGGTATTGTAGTTCCTTTGCTTGCATTCCGAGCATGCAAGTGTGATTTTGACGCGCATTTTGCTTCCCTCCTGCAATGTAAACGACCGGTTTTTTGCCGACCGCCGACAAATAGTCTTGAACGTACCTAAAGAAACCCCCCATCCGGGGGATCGCTATAACAATCTATCATAACTTTAAGCCATGTGTCAATGAAAAAAGTGCTTGAAAAGCGTATGTGGACAAGTTTTTTTTCAATCCGAAGGAAGAAAATTCAAGTAATAGCATATGTTGTGCCCGATTGTGCTACAACAACCCAATATACAGTTTCTTCCTAATATAATAACCCTAAAAGCATTTGTACTGCAAATTATCCTACCCTAAAGCCCAGCATTTTGCAAGCAAAGAAAAGCGGCTGTTAAGCCGTGGGTGAGCGTTCATGCGATTACCGCGGGCGCTGATAGCCGCCCCTACCGAGGGTTAAGCTGCACAGTGGTAACATGACGGCGGCACGTGGGCATGCCGCCTTACAGGGGTGTCGAAACTCCGGAGATTATTAAGGGGGCAGAGCCGAAGTGCCGCCAGTGGGCCCTCAGGAGGGGGACTCCTTTGGTCACTAGCCTGCGGGCGTCGCAGATGAAGCGAGGCGGAAGCCCAGTGAGCAAGGGAGTATTGCGATTTAAGGAGCAATACGACCATTGCAAACTGCGTAAGCACGCCCCTTAATTTTCTTCCGGCTTTGACGACATGCGCGTCCGGCAAAGCCGGAGCCCTTCTCGTCCGGCATAGCCGGAGCCTGAAAGCAGGGGTCGCCTTCAGGCCTCGGCCTTTGGCCTCGCGTGGGCCAAGGCCTACGGCCTTGCGTGCGTTAAAACGGATGAAAGGCGTAGTCTTTCGTTCCTTTCACATCCGCCGCACGGGAGCGCCGCAGCGCGAGAGGCGGATGTGTAAACCTTCTTTCCCCCTCGCGGGCATGGCTCGCAAGCCATGCCTGCGAAAAGCGTCAGCGCTTCCTTACCCTTACCCAATACCCGCCGCCGTCCGTTGCGCGGTAGAAATGCGTAAAGCCCCTGCGGCGCATGGGCGCTACAGGCGAATATTCACCGGGCAATGCATGGAGTGTAAGCTTTGCACCGTTTTTCTCCATCTCGCCCTCCAGATAAAACCGGCTTGTGCCGGGATAATTCACTTTTTTCCAACTCGAGGTTGGGAAAGCATCAGGAAATGGGTTGTATACGGCATTCTCAGGCGCAGGCTCATTAGCTTTGATCGTAAACTGCTCATCAAGCGGGCGAAAAAGCTCATCCGCCTTCTTGAGTATCTCGTCCAGCGCGCGCGTGCTTTGCGTCCCCTCGGGCGCACGAAAGGCGCTCTCAGGCGCGTTTTCCTCTTTCTCCCGCGCATTGTCCGCGTGGACGGCATATTCTTTAACGATATTTACTTCACCGTTGATTGCCTCCGCGGCATTTCCCGCCCCGTAAAGCTTCGGTTGTGTAATAACGGTACTTTGTGGTGGCGTTTCCTCTTCGACAACTTGTGCTGCATCCGTTTCAACCTTATCGAGCAAAGGCTTTTTAACATCTACCGCATGCGGTAAAACGGATATTTCCGACTTTAACACCGCAGTACGTACCTCGGTTTTCATTGGCGCAGACGACCTTAAAATGCGAACATCGCGCTTGGCCTGCTCTTTTAACTTGACCCTACCTATAAAGCCGCCCTCCGCCAAAAACTCTGTCTCACGCGGTTTATCCGCAACAAGAAGCACCGCATGTACGTCAAACGGGCGCGGAACGGATCCTCTTAACTTTGCATCCAGCCCTACCTCACACAATACGCCGCGACCGTCCACCAGATACACTGTAAAAGTGCCTTCCGCTGCTCTGCGTAACAGTATCTCTACAAAAGTGCCTTGCTTTTCGGTACGCACGCGCATAGTTCCCACAATATCTCCGGTGAGTATGAAGAGCTTTTCCATTTTTGCCTCCAGATAAGTATTGCTCCCCCAATGAAATTATGAATTCAGATTGGCGAGGATATTTGTCGCCAGACTAGGAAAAAAGCGTAGGCATACCGGGCTGTATTCCGAGCGCCGCAGACTGGCGGCAAATAGACCGCCAAGATATTTCAGGATTTCGTTGGGGGAGTAAAAAAAGGCGGGCTTCGCGTATACTTCACGAAACCGAAAGGAAGCTTATTTGCTGCTTAGATGGGGTGGACCGAACACCGTGTGGTTTGGCTGCGAGGCGGATGAGCCTCGCTGCGCGCGTGCCAGTAAGCACACCAAGCCTATCCGAACCCGCCGGAGCTGTATGCTTTGGGCGGTTTCTGTGTTGAAAGTCGGACGGAATAGCCACCGCACGCAAGGCCACAGGCCTTGGCCCAAAGGGCTCCGGCAGAGCCGGACGCTATGCCTTCCTCCTCCGCCTTGAACCCGCCTCAAAGCATGCAGCTCAGGTCCAATGGAGTCGCCCGTACGCAACCGCCCTCAGAGCGAGGCGAGGACGTGAAAGCGTAGCGGGCCTACGGTGAGCGGCCTCAACAAAGCTATGGGGGCGGTTGCATACGGCCGACCGGATTTGGATAGGCTTGGTGTGCTTTATTTGTCCGCGCGGCGCCCGGTTCCCTCCTTTCATATATATGAAAGTGCTCCCGGGAATTATGTATGGTAAGATTGACTGTTTTTAAGCTATAATATAGAAAAATGACGTGCTCAAAAAAAGCTGATAGAAAGGCATTAGGCGAACATGAAAGAGCTTCGGGATGAACACGGGCAGACGCTCGCCGAATTTTTGGCCGCATACGATCCCAACAAATATCAGCGCCCCTCGGTGACGGTGGACATTGCGCTGTTTACACTTTTGGAGAATTCCGGGCTATTTAGCCTGGCAGTGCTTCTTGTGAAGCGAGGGCGGCATCCATATATAAACGAGTATGCGCTTCCGGGCGGATTTATCGAGCCGGGTGAGGAGCTTGTTGACGCCGCCGGTCGCGAACTTTTTGAAGAAACCGGTATGGAGGGATTTACGCTTAGACCGTTTGGTACATTTGGTGCGGTGGATCGCGACCCTCGCACGCGTATCATAAGCGTAGGCCATTACGCGATTGCTCCTATGAGCTCACAAAAACCAAAAGCCGGCGACGATGCCGCTGCCGCTGCCTATTTTATTGTGGAAACACAGCTCGAAGCGAAAGCTGCCTCGGCAGAAACCTACCGGATGACGCTGTTCGGAAGCCGTATACTTACCGCGCGCGCAAAACTCCGCTATGATATGCTCGGCTCCTACCCGGCACCCGCCGGCAAAGGCGACCTTGCCGCGGACCATGCACATGTACTGTTTTCAGCACTCGTTGCGCTAAATGCGCAGCCACGCGAACGCATCGCACGATTATTAACGCTTGGCCGCCAAGAGCTCGAGGGCGAGGCAATCGACGCGCTTGACCGTGCGCTTGCATGCATCCCCATCGCGTAAGATAAGGGGTGTCGATATGAGTAACCGCGTTAAAAGGAAGCTTGCACTTGTACTATCTACCGTTGCATCCTTATTGTTGATCGTTTCCGTGCTGTTTACCGCTTTACAGATTTCAATCAACGACCGCTCGTGGTTTGAGCGTGAATATGAAAAACTCGACCTGACGGAGAAAATCGGCATTTCAGTCAGCGACAGCACAGACGCCGTCATGCGCCTTATCGATTACATGGAAGGCCGCGTCGACACCATCGAGCTTACCGTACACCATTATGGCGAAGCTGTATCCATGTACAACGAGCGCGAAGCGGATCACATGATAGACGTCCGCAATCTATATCAGGCATGGCGTTTTGTGCGCACTTATGGTGCTATTTTAGGGGTTATACTACTTTTAGGCGCGTTCTTGCTTACGAAAAAGGACTTCTTAATGATTCTCGCGCGCGGCTTTCTTTACGCGTCCGCGGCTTTTATATTGCTCCTTGCGGGCATTGGCCTGTTTGCCTTTATAGACTTCAACGCATTCTGGACGGCGTTCCATTACTTATTTTTCTCCAATGATCTGTGGTTATTAAACCCCTTGACCGACCGTATGATACTCATCTGCCCCGAGAGACTGTTTTCGGACATTGTACTGCGCTTTGCATCACGCTTTGTACTTTGCTTTGCTCTGATGCTCGCGGCAGCGTTTTTTATAAAATACAGACTAAAAGCAAGGTATGAACATGCACGCTGACGCATCTATTCTCAAAAATCCAGCAGAGCCTCTGCTAAAAGAAGGCGGGCTTGTTCTTGCCATAGAAACCTCCTGCGATGAGACAGCTGCCGCCGTTTTAAACGCGCCTCGCAGTGTTCTTTCCATGAGCGTTTACACACAGATACCGCTCCATAAGCAATATGGCGGCGTGGTGCCGGAGCTTGCCTCAAGAAGCCATGTGGAGAAGCTCGGTCCCGTGGTTTCAGACGCACTAAATAAGGCAGGCTGTACGTTTCATGACATCGCCGCCGTGGCCGTAACCTACGGCCCCGGTCTTGTAGGTGCGCTTCTAACCGGTGTAAGTTATGCAAAAGGCCTCGCGCTGGCTTTGGATATCCCTCTTATAGGCGTGAACCATATCGAGGGGCATATTGCCGCCAACTACATTTCTTACAGCGAGCTTGAACCGCCTTATGATTGCCTTGTTGCCTCCGGCGGGCACAGCCACATTGTGCTGGTGGAGGAGTATCGCAAATTCTCGCTCATAGGCAAAACGCGCGATGACGCAGCGGGTGAGGCGTTTGATAAGGCAGCTCGTGCGCTTGGGCTTTCCTACCCGGGCGGCCCTCAACTCGAACAGCTTGCTTTAAACGGCAACCCGAACGCCTATGCCTTCCACTCTTCCTTAAACGAGGGGGAGGGCTTCGACTTCAGCTTTTCCGGCATTAAGACAGCGGTTGTGAACCTTCTCCATACTGCGAAGCAAAAGGGGGAAACGCTCTCCTATGCAGATGTTGCAGCCTCCTTCCAGCGTTCCGTCGTAAACGCACTCGCGGAAAAATCCGTCCGTGCTGCTTTAAGCCTTAGTAAAAATAAGCTTGCCCTTGCGGGCGGCGTAAGCGCCAACAAGTCTTTGCGCGAGGCCTTGCGAATGCGGGCTAATAAAGCAGGCATCTCTTTTTATTGCCCTGAGTTTCGCTTCTGTACCGATAACGCAGCTATGATTGGCTGTGCGGGCTATTACGCACTATTAAGCGGTGAACACTCAGAACTTTCTCTTAACGCGGTCCCCGCACTGACCCTCGAATAGAGTGTGTATTTTTATACGGATAACAATTCTTATAAAAAATGCGATACAGCAAAGCTGTATCGCATTTTTTTGGAAGAATACTATTTGCATATTTCGTAAAAATATACGTTGTACTTTCCTTCACCATCATATATAATATATGAAATTTACCTGCGCCGAGTATGTGCGGCTGCGGAGAAGGAGGTTCTCATGAACGAAGGATCGATACAAATTTTAATCGTCATGGCCGTATACATGGCAGTGGTCATCGGGATCGGCGCTTATTTTGCCAAGCGCGCCAACCAAAATACGGAGAACTATTTTCTGGGCGGGCGCACGCTGGGGCCATGGGTAACCGCCATGAGCGCAGAAGCGTCGGATATGTCGGGCTGGCTTCTTATGGGTCTTCCGGGCGTAGCATATTGGTGCGGCCTTGCAGACGCGGCCTGGACGGCCATAGGTTTGGCAATAGGTACGTATCTCAACTGGCTGATCGTTTCAAAAAGACTCCGCCGTTACAGCGAAAGGGCAGGGAACGCGATCACGCTGCCCGAGTTTTTCTCCAATCGCTTCCGCGAGAATAAAAAAGTACTGATGACGATATCGGCGCTGTTCATACTCGTATTTTTTACGGTCTATGCGGCAAGCTGCCTTGTTACCTGCGGCAAGCTGTTCTCCACGCTCTTTGGTACATCTTATGTTTCCATGATGATACTCGGTGCGGTGTTCGTGCTTCTCTACACGCTCATCGGCGGATTTTTGGCTGAAAGCGCATCGGACTTCATGCAGGCTATCGTTATGATTATAGCCCTTGTAACCGTTTTAACGGTGGGTATTGTTGCAGCGGGCGGACTTAACGCCGTACTCGACAATGCGAATTCTATCCCCGGCTTTTTGGAGTTTTTCGGTATAGCGAACCCTGCGGTTGATGAGAGCAAAATCCAACTCATCGAAAACGGTATGCCCCTGTTCAACGCGGCGCAGCCCTACGGCTTTATTACCATACTCTCCACCATGGCGTGGGGCTTGGGCTATTTCGGCATGCCGCAAGTGCTTTTGCGTTTCATGGCCATCCGCAAGGAAGGAGAACTCAAACGCTCGAGGCGCATCGCTGTTGTGTGGGTCCTTATCTCCCTTTTTGCAGCCGTGTTCATCGGCATCGTAGGCAGAGCGCTGTACCCGGCTGAGCTTTTAAGCGCATCAGCGTCGGAAAATGTATTCATCCTCATTTCGACGAAGCTCTTGCCGCCGCTTTTAGCAGGCCTTATAATGTCCGGCATACTTGCTGCTACTATCAGCTCCTCGGATTCGTATCTGTTGATTGCGGCCTCATCGGTAGCAAAAAACATCTATCATGGGCTGTTCAAAAAAAGCGCGTCCGACAAGGAAGTCATGCGCGTTTCCCGCATCACGCTCCTTGTTATTACCCTCGTTGCCATTTTGATTGCGCTCGACGAAAAGAGCGTTATCTTCACCATCGTATCC
>JAEWZS010000025.1 GCA_023458355.1 Bacillota bacterium | reverse complement strand
AAGATTACCTTACTTTCAGCCCGCTTTCCATTGGTGCCAAGGTGGTGAGCGCGCTTAGCGCCTTATCTTCATCGTCGGAAGCGCAAAGGATCATGCCGCAGCTCTCAATGCCGCAGATTTTACGCGGTTTGAGGTTTGCTACAAGCACTACGGTTTTGCCGATCAAGTCTTCGGGCGTATAGAAATCCTTGATGCCCGACAGCACCGTGCGGGTTTGTGAGCCGACCTCGAGCGTTAGGTTTAAAAGGTGGTCCGAGCGTTTCACGTTCTCACAAGCGATGACCTTTGCAAGCCTTAAGTCAAGCTTAGAGAAATCGTCGTAGGTGATGTACTCGCTATCCGGTTCGGCTTTTTGTGGGACATCATCCCCTGCTTTTTCTGCAGGCTTCTTCTCCGGTTCCTTCTCCGCCTGAGGGGCGGATTTTACTTCGGCTTTCAATTCCTCTTCCTTTGCCTCTTTTTCAACCTCGGCAGCATGTGCGGCGAGCAATTCAAGCTCCGCCTTCACATCGATGCGCGGGAACAGCGCATCTCCTTTTTGCACATGTACGCCTGCGGGCAAATTGCCGTAGGAAAGGCTTTCGATGGTCTTGAGCGCAGCATCCGTAATGCCGAGTTGCTCGAATATCTTCGGTGCGGTACGGGTGAGAAACGGCGAAAGAAGTACGCCCACAAAGCGCAGGCACTCCGCCAGGTTATAAAGCACCGTTCCCAAGCGGTTCATTGTGCTTTCGTCCTTGGAGAGTATCCAAGGCTTCGTTATATCGATATACTTATTGCACGCGCCGATGAGCTTCCAAATTTCCTCTAAGGACTCGGGGAGCCTTAACGCGTTCATATTCTCCTCAACGAGCTTTGGCAGGTCGCGGGCGATGGAGATAAGCTCGTCATCCTCCTCGGCAACATAAACGCTTGGTGCGGGGAGATTCGCGGTAAAATATTTTTCGATCATGCTCACTGTACGCGAGAGGAGGTTCCCGAGGTCGTTTGCAAGATCGCTGTTAATGCGGTAAATGAGCGCTTCATTAGAAAATACGCCGTCGCTTCCGAAGGGTACCTCGCGCAGCAAGAAATAGCGAATAGCATCTACACCGTAGCGATCGATAAGCTTTATGGGGTCAACCACATTGCCCTGCGATTTGCTCATCTTGCCGCCGTCGAGCACCAGCCATCCGTGGCCGAACACCTGCTTGGGGAGAGGCAGATCGAGCGCCATCAAGAGTATGGGCCAAATGATAGTATGGAAGCGAACGATCTCCTTACCTACAAGGTGTACATCAGCGGGCCAGTATTTTTGCATAAGGGTATCGTCCTCGCCCAAATAACCGAGCTTTGTTATATAGTTGGACAACGCGTCCACCCAAACGTATACCACGTGGCCCGGGTCAAAATCCACGGGAACGCCCCACTTAAACGTGGTGCGCGAAACGCACAGGTCTTCAAGCCCCGGCAGAAGGAAGTTGTTGAGCATTTCATTGGCGCGGCTCTCGGGCTGTATAAACTCAGGATTCGCTTTGATATGTGCGATAAGCCTGTCGGCATACTTGCTTAAGCGGAAGAAGTAGCTTTGCTCCTCCACAATCTCCACTTGCTTTCCGCAATCGGGACAGCAGTTGTCCTTAAGTTGGCGCTCAAGCCAAAACGCTTCGCAGGTGGTACAATAATGTCCTTTGTAGGAGGATTTGTAAATATCGCCCTGCTCGTAGAGCCTTTTAAAAATCTTCTGTACGCCTTTTTCATGGTAATCATCGGTGGTGCGCACAAAGCCGTCGTAGGATATGTCGAGCGCCTTCCAAACGTTTTGGAACGATGCGACAATTTCATCTACGTATTCCTTGGGGGTGACGCCTTGCTTTTTTGCGGCGCGCTCCACCTTCTGCCCGTGCTCATCGGAGCCCGTCAAAAAGTACACGTCGTAGCCGGTGAGCCGCTTGTAGCGCGAAATGGCGTCCGCCGCTACGGTGGTGTAGCTGTGGCCGATGTGCAGATTGCCGTTCGTGTAGTAAATCGGCGTTGTGATATAATAGCTTTTACGGTTTTCCATACATACCTCCATGCCCGCATTGCGGACAAGTTTTTTCAATTACTCCGACAGCAAACATACGGGAATCTATCCTTGTCTTTTTGCCACCACTCTGCGTTGTCCTCCTTGAGCGGGCGCTCCGAGCCCGCCTGCGTCGTCCGCCTTGATTGGCGGCAAAAATCCTTCGGCTATTTTCCCCGACTGCTTACTGCCGGAGCAATAAAATAAAAACACGCCCCAAGGCCAAACTCGGCCGAGGGACGGCTTGCGCCGTGGTACCACCCTGTTTCCCCTATGCTTGTGGCAAAGGGCTCGTTTGTCTCCGCTGTATCGGGCGAAGCCCGCTCCGCTTAAGGGGCAAAAATGAGATGCCTTTTGGCGGCAGCCGCTCGGGAGCCATGTTCCGCACATTTCCCCTCCGGCTTGCACCGTCCGCCGGCTCTCTAAAAGGGTTTATGTGCGTACTCTTTCCGTCATTGCGGTATGATAAATTGAGTTTAGTGGTAGCGTTACCATTTGTCAACACAAATATGTCGCATTTCCCAAAATGTGTGCAATCTAGTATAATGAAATTCACACAACTTACCGGAGGGTGTATGGAGCTTAAAGAGTACGAAATTGTTGAAGACCTCCAATTTGACGGCCTTAAGATCATCCGCGATACGCGTGGCTTCACCTACGGCACCGATTCGGTGTTGCTCCATAATTTCGTACATGCAAGGGAAAACGAACATTTGCTTGATCTTTGCGCTGGAACGGGCATACTTTCTATATTAATTAACGGCAAGACAAAGGCGCATATGACCGCCGTGGAGATCAACGAAAGCTTGTGCGATACGCTCCGCCGCACGGTACAAATGAATGGGCAGGAGGAAGGCATACGGGTAGTTTGCGCTGACCTTCGAGAAAAGAGCGCGGAGCTAACTGCCGGAGGTTATGACGCGGTTGTATGTAACCCACCCTATTTTGCGTCCGGTACAAAAAGCGAAGTGGAGCAAAGGCGCATAAGCACCCATCAGGATACTTGCACCTTATATGACGTATCCGCCTGCGCTAAGCAGCTTCTAAAAAACGGAGGCAGGCTGTATCTTGTATACCCCGCATCGCTTCTTTGTGAGGCTGTTCATGCCTTAAAGGAAAACGGTATCGAGCCTAAGCGTATTCAAATGGTGTTCACCCGCCGCAATACCCCGCCGCATGTAGCGCTTATTGAGGCAAAAAAGGGCGGCAGGACAGGATTGATATGGGAGGATCCCCTGTATCTTTGATGTTACCCTTTTAGGGCGGCATGTGGGCATTCCGCCTACGAATGATAGTCTCCATAAATGTAAGGCACACTTTTTCACTAACCGGAGGGACTAATGCTCGAACCAAAGCTCTATCTTTGCGCAACGCCGATAGGCAATCTGGAGGATATTACCTTCCGTGTCGTTCGCGTGCTTAGCGAGGTAGACTCTGTGTACGCCGAGGATACACGGCACAGCGGCGCGCTTTTAAAGCACCTCAACATCAAAAAACCGCTCTTTTCGTGCCATGCACATAACGAGGCACAAAAGGCGGAGGAAATTGTGCAAAAGATAAAAGAGGGCCTCAGCGTCGCCTATGTAAGCGACGCGGGGCTGCCCGGCATTTCAGACCCCGGTGAGAGGCTTGTTTCGGCGTGCATCCGCGACAACATTCCCTTTGAGGTGCTGCCCGGTGCGTCCGCATCGCTTCTTGCGCTTGTTATGAGCGGGCTTCCGACAAAAGATGCATGCTTTGCCGGCTTTTTGCCGCGTGAAACAAAGGAGCGGCGCTTAAAACTCGCCTCGCTTGCCCGTCATACCGGCACAATCCTTTTTTATGAAAGTCCGCTCCGCGTTAAGGCTACGCTTGACGAGCTTTTAGTAACCTACGGCGACAGGCCTGCAGCGCTTATGCGCGAACTTACCAAGCTTCACGAGGAGGCCGTGCGCGGTACACTTTCCTCTCTTTCTGCCCGCTACGAAAACGAGCCGCCCAAGGGCGAGTGTGTGCTTGCCGTAGGCGGCGCAGCAGAGGCAAATACGGAACAGACACCCGGGCGGCTCGAAGAATTCCTCACGCTGCTTCTTGAACAGGGCTTAAGCGCCAAGGATGCCGCCAAGCAGGCAAGCGCTGTGCTGGATGTACCCCGTAACGAGGCGTACGCGCTGGCGGTGGAGCTGAAGGGCAAATGAATAGAGAATATAACAAAGCGGCTCCGATAAGCGGAGCCGCTTTGTTGTAATCTTTCTTTCCCTCTCATAAACATTTTTGAGGTGGTTTGCTTGATGAACTGGCTTTGGGGGCTGATGCTCGCGGTGGGACTTATTGTTGGTGCCATCAATGGCGACGCGGGCGGTGCGGCGGATGCGCTTGTTGCCGGCATGTCGGATGCGGTAACGCTATGCATCTCTCTTTCGGGTGCATACATGCTTTGGATGGGGCTTATGAATGTCGCAAAGGAAGCGGGGCTTGTGGATTCGCTCTCTCGCTTGGCAAAGCCACTTTTTAAGCGCTTGTTCCCCGATTCACCGCAGGCTGTAGCACCTGTTACACTCAATCTTGCTGCAAATTTTTTTGGTCTCGGAAGCGCGGCTACGCCGTTTGGGCTTCGCGCCATGGCGGAATTTGAAAAAACCATTTCGAAAAAGGGAGTTGCTACGCACGATATGTGCTTGTTTTTGTGTCTTAACGCAGCTGCCATCGAGCTTTTGCCAACCAATGTGCTCGCCATGCGCGCCGTATACGGCTCCACGGACGTTTATGCGGTGGTGCTGCCAACGTTTATTTCGTCCGTAGCGGCATTTTTAACTGCACTCCTTCTTGCCGGGCTTATGAGGAAACGATGAGCTATCTTGTGCCTGCACTCATTCTCATGCTGTTGATTTACGCCTACTACAAAAAAACGGACGTGTACGGTGCGTTTCTTTCTGGTGTGAAGGAAACATTCCCAATGCTTTTGCAAATACTACCCCCCATGGCAGCCATGATAGCGGCGCTCTCGGTGCTGCGCGCCTCAGGAGCGCTTTCGGCGTTTATTACGTTTACGGCACCTGCGTTTGAGGCGGTGGGATTAAAGCGGGAGTTGGTGCCGCTTTTTATATTGCGGCCATTTTCCGGAAGCGCATCCATGGCGCTCTTAAAAGACGTATACGATACCTATGGTGTGGATTCGTTCTCAGGCTATGCGGCATCGGTGATGCTCGGCTCCACAGAAACTATATTCTACACCATCGCACTCTATTTCGGCGCGGTAGGTGTCACAAAAACGCGCTACACACTGCCGGTCGCTATCCTTGCCGGCATCGTGGGCACGGCAGCGGCGCTTTTGTTTGCGTATGCGGCGTTTGCTTGATGCAAACTACATTTTACTATCCTACGGCAGAGGCAGAATCCTTTGAATGACAAGTTTCCTGTTTTTGCCACGTAATGCGTGTAGGGGAACTTTGTTGCAATGCGGTCTGCGTTTTGCTAAAATACATGGAGGGTTTGCGCGACTGTTGAGGCTCGCGTTACCAAGAAGAAGGAGCAAATATGCGCGTCGATACATTTTCGCACACCGTCAAGGTGGCGAGCAACTCTATCTCAAACAAAACCGTAATCGTAGTGGATGTATTAAGAGCTACTACGAGCATCATATGCGCTATTAAAAACGGTGCGAAGCAAGTGGTTCCGGTAGAAGACGCAGCGTCGGCGGTCGCCATATCCTCGCGGATCGGCGGTATCTTAGCAGGCGAAAAGGGCGGCTTTACGATTAACGGTTTTGCACTGGGCAATTCCCCGTTCGAGTTTTCACAAGAAAACGTAGCAGGAAAGAGCGTGGTGTTCAGCACCACCAACGGCACAGTCGCCATTCATGCCTTGCAGGATGCCAAGCATGTTTTAATTGGCGGTATGATCAACCGCACAGCTGTCGCAAAAAAAGCGCTTTCGCTCGGGGAGGATATCATCATAGCATGCGCGGGTACGGATGGTTCCGTTTCGGCAGACGATATCTGCGCCGCGGGCGCAATCGCCGATGCACTTGTGAGAAATGCTGCAGGTGCTCTTGAGATGAGCGACCTTACCTTAATTTGCAGCATGATCTATGCCGATTGGCTTAGCGGCCGCGCCGACCTTTCCATGACGAAGCATTTCGCCTATCTACAAAAGATGGGCTTTGAAAAAGACGTGGAGTTCTGCTTTCAGCAGGATATCACCGACGTCGTACCCGTGTACGAAAACGGCGTCATCGTGAAATAATAGAAGTGCTAAATAAAACGGCGCCGACTTTTCAGTCGGCGCTTCTTATTGCATCCATCATCTTATGGAAGCGGTATTCCATAGAAAATTAGGGTTGGCCATCGGGTGTATATTCGAACAGATCTCCGGGTTGGCATGAGAGTGCACGGCAAACAGCCTCCATAGTGCTAAGTTTCACTGCGCTGATTTTTGCATTTTTTAGGTTGGATAGGTTGGAAAGCGTAATACCTACGCGCTCGGAGAGTTCGTTTAGCGACATCTTTCTGTCGGCCATTACGCGGTCGAGGCGAATGATGATGGGCATAATTTCACCTCATACTGTGGAGTCGTGTTCGCCTTGCAGAAGAATGCCGTAACGAAACACACCCGCAAGCGTTATAACTCCAAATGCCAAAATTGCACCGTCAGGAAGGAGCGAAAAATAAGGCGTAATAAGGCCGGAGGCGCCCGGAAGGCGTAAAAGCCCTTCCGCTACAACGCAGTGAAAACCCTGTGCAGCATAAGATTGGACCAGCATAAGTGTGCCCATGCAAAAAAGCCTCTTTGTGTTTTTTTCGATAAACGGTTTACCGTTTGAGAAGCTTAATAGCACATCAGCGAAAAGCCATACGATGGCGGCACCAAGCCCCGCGCTAACGGCTCCTATCCACACTGGAAGCCCGGCATTTTTAGCCTGTAGAAGCGCTTTTGCGGAAACGGAGAATCCCGAGAGAATAATGCCGCCATTTTCCAATGTTTGGAACAAACCTTCGGGCGTAAACGTGAAAATTACAAGTATTACTCCGTAGACAAACGCGAAGGCCGCGGCAAAGTAACGGATAATGTTGACGATGGTAATAAAAATGCGTGCGGATTTACCTTTCACGATAGTATCAGTCATATAGTTCGCCTCTCTTTCGAAACCATCATAATAAATAAAAATAAAAATGTCAATAAAAATATATCGTGATGAAATAAAAATATAATGCATAACAAGAAATAAAATATAAAATCCGCTCAGCCGGGCTGAGCGGATTTAGTTTATGTATACATCGGTGGCAACCTATGCTTTGGCGGTAAAATGCTATTTCGCAGATGTAATCAGCTTTGCGCGCCGAGGTCGGCAGAAGCAGCGCCATAGCCGGGCAAGAAAATCGGCTGCGGCATATCGGGCACATAATTCAATACGCTGTCGATTACCCCCGCCTCGAACGCAGCGTTGAGGCCCAACGTAAAGTTACCCACGTTTTTAGGCTTGTGTGCGTCGCTGCCTATGAGAAAATTCGCGCCGAGCGCTTCCGCCTGTTTGAGTTCTTCCGCACTCATGGTGACGCGCGCGGAATTGATTTCAAGTAATACAGAGAGTTCGGCCGCACCCTTAGCTAAGGTTGCTATATCGCTTTTCACATAGAGCCCCGGATGGGAAAACGCTGTGATGCGATATTTCTCGGCGGCCTCCAAAAGCGCGTTTGCGGTTTCGACGGGGTCGTTTTTAGATTGTTTAAATGCTTCCGCGCTGAGGCGGGGCATAAAGGGGCTTTTATGGCGTACGCCTTTGTGGTACGCAAGAAGGAGCACGTCGCACATAGCAGATGCATCCTCGGGTGCGTCACACTCGCCGTAATCGGTAAGATTGCACTCGAGGCCGAACAGCACCTCAATATCGTTTGCGTAGCGGCAAGCGAGGCTGTCCACCTCGCGGCGAAGTGTACGAAGCCTTTCTCCGCGCACGCCGTAAAAAATATGCGCCGGCCCGTGTTCGCTTATGGTGACGCGCGAAAGGCCGCGTTCTATCGCGGCAAGGACGTTCTGCTCGCAGGTGCCCGTGCCGTGACTAAAAACCGTATGGGTATGGTAGTCGGAAAAAATCATGGCCTGCATCCTTGTAAAAAAGTACCGCTTTAGCTGAAAGCCATTGCTTGAAAAAAGTATAGCACGTTTGTTCTATAGCCGCAACAGAGCAAAATTAGGGAACAGGACATAAAAAATATGCCGCGCGGCTTAAATCCCGCGCGGCATATAACGCAAAACCCTTAATCGAGGACCGCATCCGGTCGTTTACGCGCAAGAAGTACAAGCAGCGCGCCGACGAGCGTGTACATAGAAACATTGGTTTCGCGCCCGACGATGGACTTTACGTCGTCCACGCGGGAGGTACAGAAGAACGAATCCGCAAGCGCTGCTGCGGGGGAGTTAACATAGTTGCTGATGAAGGAGCAGTATGTGCCCTTCTGCTTGGCGGCCCTGAGCGCGTCGAGCAAAAGCTTGGTGCGTCCGCTTCTGGAAATACCCAGGAAAACATCGTTGGGCGTGAAGCGCTTGGCGTAGAGCTCCATCACCACCGGATCGTTTACATCGATAGCGTCATAACCGGAAAGGTTCAGATGCATCACGAGGTCTTTGGCCAGCATCGCCGAAATGGATGTGCCGAAGATGAAGATGCGCTTTGCCGAAATTATGTGATCGGCAAGCTCGCTGAGCTTTTCGCGGTCGAGCGCTTTTAAAGTATCTTCCACGGCCCGCATATAGGATAGGAAGACCTTTTCAACCACCATGCTGTCCGTATCGTCCGGGTGCACGGGGTCGCTCTTTAGGGAGTCGAGAGAGGAATTGCCGGAAGCAAGAGCAACGCGGAAATCAAGGAAGCCCTTGTAACCGAGCTTTTTAGCGAGGCGCGTAACGGAAGGCACGCTCACGCCCGAAGCTTCGGCGATCTCATTGATTACCATGAGAGAGGCTTTCTCGGGATTTTGCAGGATAAAATCCGCAACCTTTCGTTCCGCGGAGGGGAGGGATGAGTAAGCGGAGCGAATTTTCATTTTTGCAGGCATAGTAGTATCTCCTTACCGATCATCAACAAGAGTTTTGCTTGGTATAACTATAATACATGATATATACGCTTTCAACAGGTAATTTGCATCAAATTGTAAATTTTATTGAATAAATCATTTTTTGTGCCTTTAGCATTGATCACTACTTTGTGATTTATTTAACGCGAAGTTTAAAAAAATGCCCAAAAAGCAACACTAATATTTACCATATTATGGAAATACCCTGAATTATACAACTATAGAAGGCTAAAAAATTAACGCATGTTTATTAACAACCCGTGTTTTGATTGAGAAAAGAAACAAATTTGCAGTTGTTGCCGGATTCTCCATAACATAGACTTATGGATAGCTCTGCCAAAACATCATCGTGCACACGAAAAAAACAGCACGATTTTATTTTGAAATAAATCCTTCATTTCGACATTGAAATCCTGCAATACTGCCTTGATTGCCTTGACACCGGCAGGCCATATTAATATAATAGTAGCGGATTGAAAGCCAAGTGCTTCTTTTGTCGTATCAAGTAAGAAAAAAGCTGCAACCGGAGATTAGAACTCCGTATAGCAAGCAGGCGAGATCCGTTCTTTCATAAGAATACAAAACAGGAGGAAATAGAAATGGCAAAGACCATGACGATCGACGGCAATACCGCTGCGGCGCATGTAGCGTATGCGTTTAGCGACGTTGCGGCGATCTACCCCATCACACCCTCTTCGCCCATGGCGGAGGTTGCCGATGAATGGGCAGCCAACGGCAGGACGAACCTGTTCGGACAGCAGGTGCGCATCGCGGAGATGCAGTCGGAAGGCGGTGCAGCGGGTGCCGTACACGGTTCCCTTGCAGCAGGTGCGCTTACCACCACTTACACTGCCTCGCAGGGCTTGCTTCTCATGATTCCCAACATGTACAAGATCGCCGGTGAGCTATTGCCCGGTGTGTTCCACGTAAGCGCACGCGCGCTTGCCGCACACGCGCTTTCCATTTTCGGCGACCACAGCGACGTGATGAGCGCTCGCCAGACGGGCTTTGCCATGCTTGCCTCCGGCTCCGTGCAGGAGGTTATGGATCTTGCTCTAGTCTCCCATCTTTCCGCTATTAAGGGCAGCGTTCCCTTCGTGCATTTCTTCGATGGTTTCCGTACTTCCCACGAAGTGCAAAAGGTTTATTCTATCGACTATGCCGATATGGACAAACTCCTCGATAAAGACGCCGTCAAGGCTTTCCGTGCGCGCGCGCTCAACCCCGAGCATCCGCATCAGCAAGGTACAGCGCAAAACCCCGATATCTACTTCCAGGGCCGCGAAGCCTCCAACAAGTACTACGCCGCGATTCCCGAAATCGTGGAGCACTACATGGGCGAGGTAGGAAAACTCACCGGTCGTAACTATAAACTGTTTGATTACGTCGGCGCACCCGACGCGGAAAACGTCGTCATCATGATGGGCAGCGGTGCTGAAGTTACCGAAGAAGCTATCAAATACCTCAACAAGAAGGGCGCGAAGCTCGGTCTTATCAAGGTGCGTCTGTACCGCCCGTTTGCTGCGGACAGGCTCCTTGCAGCCATCCCCGCAAGCGTGAAGCGCATTTCTGTGCTTGACCGCACAAAGGAGCCCGGCGCTCTGGGCGAACCCCTCTATCAGGACGTTGTTACCGCACTTATCGAAGCCGGCAGGACGGATATTAAGGTTATCGGCGGCCGCTACGGTCTCGGTTCCAAGGAATACAACCCCTCCATGGTTAAAGCCGTATACGACAACCTGGCGGGTGAACAGAAGAACCACTTCACAGTGGGCATCAACGATGACGTTACCTTTACCTCGCTTGAGGTCAAGGATGCTGTAAACGCAGCACCCGAAGGCACCGTCAGCTGCAAGTTCTTCGGCCTCGGGTCCGACGGCACCGTTGGCGCGAACAAAAACTCCATTAAGATCATCGGTGACCATACCGACATGTATGCCCAAGGCTATTTCGCTTACGACTCCAAGAAGTCCGGCGGCCTTACGGTATCGCATCTGCGCTTTGGCAAATCCCCCATCCAGTCGAGCTATCTCATCGACCATGCGGATTTCGTTGCTTGCCATAACCCCTCCTACGTGACACGCTACGATGTGGCAGAAGGTATCAAGGAGGGCGGCGTGCTGCTCTTAAACTCCGAATGGACGCTCGAGCAGATGGAATGCGAGCTGCCCGCCGCGATGAAAAACATCATCGCTAAAAAGCACATAAAGCTTTACAATATCGACGCCATTGCCATTGCACGCGAAGTAGGCATGGGCAACCGCATCAACACCATCATGCAGTCTGCGTTCTTCAAGCTTGCCAACATTATCCCCGTAGAAGACGCGGTTTCCTACATGAAGGCTGCTGCCAAGAAGTCCTATGCCAAGAAGGGCGACGATGTCGTTAAGATGAACTATGATGCCATCGACGCGGGCCTTACCGGCTTGAAGGAGATTAAATACCCCGAATCGTGGGCGACCACCACCGAGGGCGCTGCCCCCATCGCCACCACGCTCGATCCTTACTTCACGAATCTGATTCAACCCGTGCTCGCGCAAAACGGCGATAAGCTTCCCGTTTCCTGCTTCTCGCCCGATGGTTACGTTCCCACCGCCACCACGCAGTACGAAAAGCGTGGCATAGCTGTGGATGTACCGCAGTGGATTAAGGAAAACTGCATTCAGTGCAACCAGTGCTCGCTCGTCTGCCCGCACGCCGTCATCCGTCCGTTCCTGGTAGCAGAAGGCGAAAATGTACCTGATACCTTCGAAACTATCCCCGCTACCGGCAAGGAGCTCGCAGGTTATAAGTTCCGCATGCAGATCTCCCCGCTCGACTGCACAGGCTGCGGTAACTGCGCCGACGTATGCCCCGCCAAGAATAAGGCACTCACCATGGTACCCCTTGTGAGCGTGCTCGAGAATGAAGAAAAGAACTGGGATGCAGCCATTAAGCTCTCCGATAAGAAAGTGGAGCTTAATCCCGCAACCGTCAAGGGCAGTCAGTTCAAAAAGCCCCTGTTTGAGTTCTCCGGCGCCTGCGCCGGCTGCGGCGAGACGCCGTATATCAAGACCGTTACCCAGCTCTTCGGCGACAGGATGGTAATCGCGAACGCCACAGGCTGTACCTCCATCTACGGCGGCAGTGCACCTACC
>JAEWZS010000024.1 GCA_023458355.1 Bacillota bacterium | reverse complement strand
ACCAAATAGCGTCATCATATAAAATTCATTTCCTTACACACGACGAACATAACCCCGAACGATATTTAAATCTACAACGGCGTCCTTTTTTCAGCTATTGTTCTATCGCATGACTAGCCAATATCGGCATCCTATCTTTCCGAATAATGATACGTTTGTTCAAGTACCATGTCCTTTACTTTCATTAAGCGTATCTGCGTGCTGCGCTCGCTTTCATCAAGCTTCATGGAGATGTATTTAATATTTTGTTGCATCTCGGGGATGATAACATATTCAAGCGCGTTCACACGACGGCGTGTCTTTTCTATTTCCGCAGCCATAAGTTTACAACCCTGCTCCGTTTCTGCAAGCGTAATCATATCCGGGAGCGCCTCCGCTAGGCTTAAGACAGCCTCGTCAAGATCTCCCGAGGTAAGGCCTAGACCATAAGCATAAATGCTAGCAAGGTCGGCGTTCCTGAATTTATAGGTGAACTTAGGTATATTCACGCTCATGACGTTGTGCGTATCTACCTCAAGCGCGATCTCTTGACCTGGTACGAGCAATGCGGTATCGAGTGCAGCACTTTGCATGGAGGCACGTGCTAGTGCAAAGTTGCCCAAAGCTATCTTCATGCGTCCCTCAACATCTTCACGAAGCGCCATATTTTTCTTCACTAACGCAAGGAATTGACGCATCAACTCGTCGCGCTTGTCCTTTAGGAGCTTATGCCCGCGCATCGCCGTAGCAAGTTTGCGTTTTAAGCGGGTAAGCTCCATTCGAGTAGGATTTATTTGTCGCTTTGCCATAGATTTTCCTTATTTCCCTCATAGTACAAATCGAGATACTCATCCCTAATGCGCTTAAGCTCGGAGCGCGGAAGTATGCTCAAAAGCTTCCAGCCGATACAAAGAGTCTCTTCTATGCTGCGGTTTTTGCCATAGCCTTGGCTGATGTACTCGTGTTCAAACCTATCTGCAAATTTCGCATACAGAAGGTCGATATCTGTCAAAGCGGCTTCACCGAGTATAGTCATCAGCTCCTTGGCGTTTTTCCCACGCGAATAGGCCGCGAAGAGCTGATTCATTGTGTTGGCATGATCCGCTCTCGTTTTTCCATGACCAATCCCCTTATCCTTCAGGCGGGAGAGGCTTGGTAGCACATCAATAGGAGGTAGTATGTGCCTGCGATACAGGTCGCGGGCTAGTATGATCTGCCCCTCTGTGATATAGCCGGTAAGATCTGGGATTGGGTGGGTCTTATCGTCCTCTGGCATGGTGAGGATGGGGATAAGGGTGATGGAGCCGGGTTTTCCCTTTAGCCTCCCTGCCCGCTCATAAAGGCTTGCGAGATCGGTATACATATAACCCGGATATCCGCGGCGCCCCGGTACCTCCTTGCGGGCAGCTGAGACTTCGCGCAGAGCGTCGGCATAGTTGGTGATGTCTGTCATAATAACGAGTACGTGCATGCCTTTGTCAAACGCAAGGTACTCCGCCGCCGTTAGTCCCATGCGTGGTGTCGCGATACGCTCGACAGCGGGGTCGTTGGCAAGATTCATAAACAGCACCGTACGGTCAAGTGCACCGGATTCGCGAAATGAATTTATAAAAAAGTCTGATTCCTCGAACGTAATGCCTATTGCAATGAATACGACCGCAAAAGGTTCATCAGCACCGGGCACCTTAGCCTGACGCGCAATCTGGGCGGCAAGTTGCGCATGTGGAAGGCCCGACGCAGAAAATATCGGCAACTTTTGTCCACGTACCAGAGTGTTAAGCCCATCGATGGCTGAAACGCCTGTCTCGATAAATTCCTGCGGATAATTGCGCGAGGCGGGGTTCATGGGTAGCCCGTTGATATCGCGCCTGAATTCGGGCAGGATTTCTGGCCCGCCGTCAATAGGCCTTCCTAGCCCGTCAAACACGCGAGAAAGCATATCTTCGGATACGCTAAGTTCCATACTGCGCCCTAGGAACCTCACCTTGCCGTTTTGCAAATTGATACCTGCAGAGCTTTCAAAAAGCTGTACCAACGCATTACCTCCGCTGACCTCTAAAACCTTACAGCGTCGGCGTTCACCGTTCTCAAGTTCAATTTCGCCCAGCTCGTCGTATGCAACATTGGAAACGCCACGCACCATCATTAGCGGTCCTGCGACTTCCTGGATCGTCCTATATTCCCGCGGCATTAAGCGTTTTCCTCCCTCAACTTCAGAATTAGTTCTTTCGTCTGCGCATGAAGCTGACCAGCTATTTTATCAGCTTCTTCACGCATCTTTTCGTCCGGGGTATATTTGAATCGTCCAATTGCTTCACGCACGGGCAATCTTACGAGGTCGTTTATGGAAACGCTCTGTTCCAGTGCATTCGTACAAGTAGTGTAATACTCCAAAATAAGTTCGAGCATGGCTGCTTGCTTTTCTAAAGACGTGTAGGTATCTATCTCGTGGAAAGCATCCTGATGCAAAAAGTCCTCCCTGATGCTTCGCGCTGCTTCGAGCTTTAGCCGATCTGCCGGAGAAAGTGCATCCATGCCTACCAGCTGGACAATCTCATTGAGCTCACTTTCCTCATGCAATAGCAACATTACACGCTTACGCTTGTCTGTCCAATCCGCTTTGACATGCCTATCAAGCCATTCGCCCACATCGTCGAGATATAGCGAATAGCTCGTAAGCCAGTTAATCGCAGGAAAATGACGAGAATACGCGAGCTGCGCATCAAGACTCCAAAACACCTTAACGATGCGTAACGTCGCTTGGCTTACAGGCTCTGAAATATCGCCGCCCGCAGGCGAAACAGCGCCGATAACGCTCAGAGCGCCTTCGAGCTGTTCACTTCCTAAAGTTATGACTCTCCCTGCTCTTTCATAAAATTGCGCAAGCCGGCTACCGAGATAAGCAGGGTAGCCTTCCTCACCGGGCATCTCCTCCAAACGGCCACTCATTTCTCTGAGTGCCTCCGCCCAGCGCGAGGTAGAATCCGCCATCAGCGCCACGGAATAGCCCATATCCCTGAAATACTCCGCAATAGTTATACCTGTATAGATAGATGCCTCACGTGCTGCCACGGGCATGTCGGAGGTGTTTGCTATAAGCACCGTACGCTCCATAAGACTTTTTCCCGTTTTAGGATCCTTTAGCTCGGGAAACTCGTTGAGAACGTCGGTCATCTCGTTACCACGCTCGCCGCATCCGATATACACAATAATGTCGGCATCCGCCCATTTAGCTAGTTGGTGCTGCACCACCGTTTTCCCCGAACCGAAAGGCCCGGGAACAGCTGCTGTGCCTCCTTTGACAAAGGGAAAAAGGGTGTCGATGACCCTCTGTCCGGTTACAAGGGGCTCATTCGGGCTTAATTTGCGGGTGTACGGACGTCCCTTACGCACAGGCCATTTTTGCATCAGCTTCAAGGGAACTTCTTTTCCCTGCGGCGATACAAGCGTACCGATCGGCTCCTCAACGGTAAATTCACCTTCATGTATGTTCTTGATCTTGCCACTCACACCCGGTGGAACCATGATCTTATGCACAACAATATCCGTTTCCTGTACCGTTCCGAGCACGTCTCCTCCGCTTACCTCCTCACCCACCAAAACGCTCGGCACAAAACGCCACTTTTTTGTGCGGGGAAGGCTTGGTACTTCCACCCCCCGTGCTAAGCGGTCACCGGATAGCTCGCGGATTACATCTAGCGGGCGCTGTATACCGTCATAAATACTCTTGATAAGCCCGGGGCCAAGCTCTGCGCTCATTGGAACACCAGTAGATTCTACCGGTTCGCCCGGCATGAGGCCGCTTGTCTCCTCGTATACCTGAATAGAGGCACGGTCGCCGCGAATCTCGATGATTTCGCCAATCAGACGTTTTTCGGCTACGCGCACCATATCGAACATATTGGCGTCACGCATCCCTTGGGCAACCACCAGCGGCCCCGCGACCTTCCATATCGTACCTTTGCTCATCTTACCGCCTCCACGTTCTTTACGGATAAAGTTTATATTCACCTATTTATTACTAAAGAGAATATCTGAGCCGACAGCCTGCTCGACTAACTTCTTTACACGGGCAACGCCGATATCCGAATTCCCGGAAATTCCGGGTATCGGAAGGATGGCGGGTAACATATCCGATCCATGCTCTTGCTCAGAAAGCCTTGCGTAAAACTCCTCTGTCACATAAATTACGGCATACCCGCTCCCGGCAAGCGCTTTAATCTTCTTTACGAGAGCAGTCGCATCTGTTACAGGGTAAATATCCATACCGATGGCAGCAAATCCGTAAATGCTGTCCCGATCACCCACTACTGCTATCTTATACATACATTAGCCTCATTCTCGATCGAATACTTTCCACATTAAGTCCATTTCGTTTAGCGGACAGGATAAGCCGCACCATACCTATCTCGTTTTCACGCCATAACAGGTATGCGACAAGCGGCTCAATCGTATAATATTGATGCCTTTGCGGGCTTATTTTTTCCAAAAGCCGGTCTGCACACCAACGTTCGAATGCCGAGAGTGATTCCTTGAGCGTGTACACCGCGTCCGCGTATTCTGTGGTTAAAAGGAATTCGTAAAGTTTTTCAAGGGACTCTGCGGCTGCGCTTATAAGCGCTTCAGTGTCAAGGCTGCCCGCAGGAGCAATAGCTCGTCTACAAAAACTATGATCCTTACCCATACGGGTAGCTCTGATTGCTGCTTTGATGTTAGCTTCATCCGCCTTAAGCGCTGCATAAAAGCGCATAAGCTCGCTCCCCGAATGCGCTGCAGCATCTTCAACAGCAACGAGTGTCGCTGCATCTATTATCATATCGCAGGCTTGCCCGTCCGAAGTATGAAGTAAAACTTCATAAGCGTTAAGACCGGCCTCGGCCATAGCAGTGGGAAGTTCATCAAAACGGTGCTCCAGCACTGTGCGAAATACCGTATCCGGTTCCACGCTCGCGGGACGCATAAAATAACGTTCCGCATGTTCCGCGTTTTTCCCCATATATACGAGCTTAATCGCTGCTTTAAGGTTGTGGTAATCGTTTTTATGGTATAGGGTTAAAAATGGTGCAAGCCCACCGGCAAGATCCTCTACAAGCGCCCATGTTTTTTCCGTTTCATGATTTAAAAACGCATCCACATCGTCCGCAGTAGAACCAACCGTGTTCCAGCCCTTCTCTTGGAGTATACGCAAGCAGGCAGTAACATCCGCGGCGGCAATAAGCCGCTCACTGTCGCCGCTAGTCAAGAGCGTTTGCTCCTTGTTGTGTATGCGTGTGACCGCATATATAAACCCCTGTTCCAAGTGCCCCCCCTGCTTATGCAAATAAAATATCGCGTACTTTATCGCTCATTTCATCCCAACGAGCTGTAAAGATCGCCCGAAAGGAGCAATTCTGCTCAATATCACCATATTTCAAAATAAAGCCTCCGTCTATAGGCTGCGTTGTCTCCGATAACCGCAGCCTGCAGCCATTCTTGAGGACTGAGTTGATGTCCTTCTCAAAGTCCGTAGGTCGCCGTACAAGATCCTTTTTGTTCAAAAGAAGTTCTCCATCTCCCGGCTCTGCCATGGCTGCGGCTATTTTGATAAGAAGATCAAAATATGCATCCACAGGCATTTCGTATAACCGCTCGAGCGCCTGCTCCATCGTTTGTGCTAAGATTTCCTGCTTTGCTCCGAGCAGGCTTTTTCGTCTGCGCAGACTAGCCATAGAAACACATGCACGTTCAATCTCAGCCACTGTTCGCCTTCCGTTTTCCGCAATTTCAACGCATCGAGCGTCGCTTTTTACCTTTTCTTCAGCAAATATACGCTCCGCCTCGGTCTTCGCCTTGGCTAGGATTGCATTTGCCTCCGCCTTTGCCTCCTCGAGGATAGCGGCATTGATTTTTTCAAGCCCCGTCATTGGATATACCCCCTTTATACGGGGAGATCTGCGAC
>JAEWZS010000023.1 GCA_023458355.1 Bacillota bacterium | reverse complement strand
ACTCAAAACCTTCGTAGGGATCAAACTTCCAATTGCTGCGGTTGCCAATACCAACGGTGTCGATATGTCCGTCAAATGCGATAATCTTTTTGCCATGGCCCATGAAGCCGAGCGCGTTTCCCTGCTTATCGATTTCGGCCTTATCAAAGCCGAGCGCCTTCATTTCCTCGATGGTGCGCTTGATTACGCCCTCCTCATCACAGCTTTCGCTGGGGATGGCAATGAGGTCGCGCAAAAACTTGGTCATTTGGGGAAGGTAGCCTTCCGCCGCCTTTTTGATCGCCGCGAAATCCATAGTTCGTTTATGTTCCTTTCTTTGTTTTGAGCCGCGGTGTTTTTTAATGTATATCAGTTCTGCCCGTCCGTGGCAGCGGCTTTGCCGGAGTCGGAGGACGTGGAATCAAGGTACGAATACAGCGTGTATTTGCTGATGCCGAAATGTTTGGCGATTTTATCGCCGCTTTTGGTGATGAGCATCGCCCCGGCTTCGTTTAGGAAGGCAATGGCCTTTACCTTCTCATCTTTGTTCATCATGGCCACGGGCTTGCCCACAAGACGTACCGATTGCTCCAACAAATCATCGAGCAGCTCGTTGACGTTTGTCGGTATGCGCTGCGGTTCCTCGCTGTGACCGTTTGATACGAGCCTGGCGATGGCGGATTCCGCCATCATCAGCTGCGTAAGATCGTAGTTGATGGAAAGAATGCCTTCGGGCTTTCCCTTTTCGTCTTTAATATAAACGGTGCTCGAACGTAGTATGCGGCCGTCGCGCGTTTTTGTAAGATAGTCGAAATGATCGTGAAATTCCTTTTTTCCCTCGCGGATCGACTCGAGCGTTTCGAGTGCAACTTGCGACGAGCCGGTACCAATCTTGCGATTGGATACATGCCCGTTTTCAATAGCTACGATGGTGTTTTCAGGGTCCTTTGCCGTAAGATCGTGCAAAACAACCTCGCAGTTTGAGCCGAACTGAGCCGCAACTGCTTTTGCTACACGCTCCAAAAGCTCCTGTGTCGCCTTGTGCATGCGCTTCCCCCCAAAAATTTTTTTGGTGCCAATACTAATATAGCACAACATGGAGCAAATTCAAGAGCTATCTCATAAATTTTTTTGTAATCTAAAAGTTTTTATGGAAATGGGCATTGAAATTGCAGTGAAGGGATGCTACAATATACTTGCAGAATAGTAAGCAAGCATGTTTTTAACCGGCTGTAAGGAAGTGCTTCGCGCGCGGGCCCGAATTCCTTTATCTAAATAAAGGTTCCGGCTGCGCGTTTTTTGTATCTCGAGTTTTCTAAAGTGTGCAATACTAAACCATATCAAATTTATGAAGGGGTGCCGCTATGTATATTATCGGAAACGGAAGGCTCATCACGCGCGACGACGCGCTATCGTATTTAGAAAACGGTGCGGTGGCCGTTGAAGGAGAAAAGATAGCCGACGTAGGCGAAACCAAAGCGCTTGTCAGCCGCTACCCGGACGCTAAGTTTATTGACGCGCACGGGCAGGTCATTATGCCCGCATTTATCAACGCGCATTCGCACATCTACAGCGCCTTGGCGCGCGGCCTTTCCATCAAAGGCCATAACCCGCACAATTTCTATGAGATACTCGACGGCATGTGGTGGAAGATTGACCGCAACCTCACGCTCGAGTATACAAGACGCAGCGCTTACCAAACATATTTAGACAGCATAAAGACCGGATGCACCACGCTCATCGACCATCACGCGAGCTATTGTGAGGTGGAGGGTAGCTTATTTGAAATCGAAAAGGTCGCCAAGGAGCTCGGTGTACGCACATCGCTTTGCTATGAGGTGAGCGACCGCGACGGCAAGGAAAAATGCAAGGCTGCCATCAAGGAAAATACGGATTTCATAACCCATTGCGAGAAAGAAAACGATCCTATGGTAAAAGCCATGTTCGGCCTGCACGCGGCGTTTACGCTCAGCGACAAAACGCTTGACGCCTGTGCTTCGGCAAACAACGGGCGCGTCGGCTTCCATGTACATGTTGCCGAAGGCATGGACGACGTATACGACTCTTTACGAAACCACGGCACGCGCACGGTAAACAGGCTTTTCAACCACGGTATTTTAGGCGATCAAACGCTTTTAATTCACTGCATCCATCTCAACAGCGCGGAAATGGACATTATAAAAGAAACAAACAGCATGGTGGTGAACAACCCCGAGTCTAACATGGGCAACGCCGTCGGCTGTTCCCCGGTTCTTGAAATGTTCAAGAAGGGGCTTCTTGTCGGCATGGGTACGGACGCTTATACATTCGATATGCTCGAAAGCTTAAAGGTTGCGCTCATCATACAGCGGCATAACGCCTGCATGCCAAACGTAGCCTGGGTAGAAGCTACCGACATGCTTTTCAAAAACAATCCCCGCATCATGAAGCGCTTCTTTAACACTGAGCTTGGGCAGCTTAAAGTTGGTGCCGCTGCAGACATAATCGTGATGGACTACAAACCGTTCACACCCTTTGGTGCGGATAACATCGACGGCCACATGATATTCGGTATGACGGGCAGACAGTGCGAGACCGTTGTGGCAAACGGCAGGCTCCTCATGCAAGACCGTAAGCTTATCGGCATCGACGAGGAAGAGATTAACGCTAAGACCCTTGAGGCTGCAAAGCGCCTCTGGGCAGCGCTGTAATAGAAAGGAGCGTACCGGTTATGAGCGAACGCATGACGCCTATCCCCTTTAAGCAACTGATGAACTGGACTTTAACGGAGCGCGAAAAGCACGGCTCGGTGTTTGGCGTAAAAAATCCTTATATAAAAAAGGATGCTAAAACGCTGACTTTATTCAAAGAACCTCTCGAAACGCCTTTTGGGCCTGCAGCGGGCCCGAACACGCAGCTTGCGCAAAACATTATCGCCTCCTATTACGCCGGCGCACGCTTTTTCGAGCTTAAAACCGTTCAGAAGATGGACGGTGAGGATCTCGCTAAGTGCATTGCCCGCCCATGCATTTTGGCAAACGACGAGGGCTACAACTGCGAATGGTCCACGGAGCTTACCGTACCGCAGGCTTTTGACGAGTATGTTAAGGCATGGGTTACTCTTAAAATGATTTCTAAGCTCTGGGGCCTCGGCTCGCCCGACGGTTTTCAGTTCAACATGAGTGTCGGCTACGATTTGGCGGGCATAAAAACAGAAAAGCTCGATCGCTTTATCGAGGGCATGAAAGACGCCTCCGATACGGCTATTTTTAAGGAATGCCTGGCTGAGTGCAAACGCCTTTTCCCCAAGGAAAGCGCTTATATCGACGCTATTTCACCGCGCATATGCACAGGTGTTACGGTATCGACTTTGCACGGCTGCCCTCCGCAGGAAATCGAGAGTATTGCGACCTACCTTATTACGGAAAAAGGTCTCAACACCTTCGTAAAGTGCAATCCTACCATATTGGGGTATGAGTTTGCGCGCGAAAGGCTCGATGCGCTCGGATTTGACTACATCGCCTTCGACCGCCACCATTTTGACGAGGACCTACAGTATAAAGACGCGGTACCTATGTTCCATCGCCTTAAAGCGCTCGCAGAATCAAAAGACTTAACATTCGGCCTTAAGCTATCCAACACATTCCCCGTGGATGTAAAGCAAAGTGAGCTTCCGTCCGAGGAAATGTATATGTCCGGCCGTGCGCTGTTCCCGCTTACCATCGAAATGGCGAGCCGTTTTGCACAAGAGTTTAACGGCAAGCTTCGCCTCTCTTTCTCGGGAGGCGCGGATGCGTTCAATGTCGAGAAGTTATTTGAAACGGGCATTTGGCCCATCACCGTTGCGACCACCATATTGAAAGTGGGCGGTTATGCGCGTTTCACGCAGCTTGCAAAAGAGCTTGAAAAGCAGCCCTTTAGTGAATTTAAAGGCATTGACGTCGAAGCCGTTCAAAAGCTGAGCGCAGACTGTGTCTCAGACGTGCACTTCAAAAAGTCCTTAAAGCCGCTTCCCTCGCGTAAGCTTGAGAGCAAGGTGCCGCTCATTGACTGCTTTATAGCCCCCTGCAAGGGCGGCTGCCCCATCCATCAGGACATTCCCGAATACATTGAGCTATGCGGCAAAGGCCTCTTTTCCGACGCGTTCAAGGTAATTTTAGAGACAAACGCGCTGCCGTTTATCACAGGCACCATTTGCCCGCATCACTGCACGGATAAATGCACGCGTCACTTCTACGAGGAGCATGTGCACATTCGCGAAACGAAGCTTATCGCAGCCGAAAACGGATTCCGCGATCACCTTGCAACGCTTCGCGTGCCCCGCAAATCCTCCCGCGTGAAGGTCGCCATCGTCGGCGGCGGCCCTGCGGGTCTTTCTGCGGCGTATTTCATTGCCCGCGCAGGGTTTGAAGCTACGATCTTTGAAAAGGAAGTTGAGCTTGGCGGCATCGTGCGCCATGTGATTCCCGAATTCCGCATCGGTAAATCCGCCATAGACAACGACATACGCCTCATCGAGCGTATGGGCGTGCATTTTGAACTCGGCAAAGCTGCACCTTCTAAAGACGAACTCCTTGAAATGGGGTATACTCACATCATCCTCGCGGTCGGCGCATACATACCCGGGAGGTTCGACTATGAAGGAAGCTCCCTTAACGTAATCGACTTTTTAAGAAGCGCTAAAAACGCTCCCGAGACGCTTAACTTGGGTGAGAACGTAGCCATAATCGGCGGCGGCAACAGCGCCATGGATGCTGCCCGTGCCGCCAAGCAAATCCCGGGCGTGAAGCGCGTATCCCTCGTATACCGCCGCACCAAAAAGTACATGCCCGCCGAGGAAGAAGAACTTCGCTTGGCTCTTGAAGACGGCGTAGAATTTTGCGAACTTCTCGCACCCGTAAAACACGACGGGGAAAACCTCATTTGCCATAAGATGAAGCTCGGTGCACCCGACAAGAGCGGAAGGCGAAGCCCCGTAGATACGGGCGAAATCGTTACTGTTAAGGCAAACACCGTCATTGCCGCCGTGGGCGAGCATATCGACGAAGCGTTTTTGAAGGGTTACGGCGTAGAATTTGAAAACGGCAGGCCCAACTACCAAACGAACAACGTATTTGTCGCAGGAGATGCAAAGCGCGGCCCCGCTACGGTTGTTGAAGCCATTGCCGATGCAACCAAATGCACGGAAGCGATACTCAATGAGGAACATAAATACGAGCTTCCCGAAAACGCCTACCCCTCCTACGAGGATGCGCTCAGTAAAAAGCCCGAGCTTCGCTTACCAACCGGATGCGAAGCCGATCGCTGCCTTGCCTGCAACTCGGTATGCGAAAACTGCGAGACCGTATGCCCCAACCGTGCAAACCTTGCTATAAAGGTAAACGGCAGAAAGATGCGCCAGATACTGCATGTGGATTATATGTGCAACGAGTGCGGCAACTGCACCACATTCTGCCCGCACGACAGCTCTCCGTACAAGGAAAAGCTTACCCTATTCCAAAACGAGTACGATTTCTTGGACAGCACGAACCCGGGCTTTTATGTGACAGGCGATAACACGATAAGACTGCGCCTCTCGGGCGGTGTGCAGGATGTAGACCTCAACGGGAATAACTCGCTCGACAAGGATTTGGAAACATTCATCCTGACCGTTTTAAACGACTATCCCTACCTATTAGCCTAGAAACGAATACCAGACTGCGGCAAGGGCAGAGCCCTTGCCGCGCAATTACGCCTGAACTTTTTTGACCACCTAAATCGGAGGAAACCGTTATGTCTACCTTTTTTGTAAACGGCGCACCCGTTACCGTACAGGAAAACGTAAAACTCATTACCTATTTGCGCGATACGCTCAACCTCACCTCGGTCAAAAATGGCTGCAGTGAAGGCGCGTGCGGCACCTGCATGGTAATTATCGACGGCAAAGCGCAAAAGGCCTGCATACAGCGCACAGAGAGGCTTGAAGGCAAGCACATCGTTACCGTGGAAGGGCTGAGCGACCGCGAAAAAGAGGTTTATGCTTACGCCTTCGCACATTGTGGGGCGGTGCAGTGCGGATTTTGCACGCCCGGCATGGTTGTAAGCGCCAAAGCGCTCATCGATGCAAATAACGACCCCACAGCAAGCGATGTGAAGGATGCTATAAAAGCAAACATCTGCCGCTGCACGGGGTATAAAAAAATTGAAGAAGCCATTCTCCTTTCAGCAAAGCTCTTGCGCGAAAACACAGCTGTCCCACGTACCCCATATAAAGGGCTCGTCGGTGAAAGCGTCATGCGCGTTGATGCGGTCGGCAAAACACTCGGCACAAGCCTATACGCGGATGACCTTACCTTCCCCCAAATGGTCTATGGCTCCGCGGTACGAAGCGCCTATCCGCGCGCAAGGGTTTTATCCATCGATACGACTGAGGCAAAGGCTCTCCCCGGTGTTCTCGGTGTGTTTACAGCAGACGATGTACCCGGCAAAAAGAAAATCGGCCACCTGAAACAGGATTGGGATGTTATGATCCCCGTCGGGAGCATCACCCATTACCTTGGCGACTCGATTGCGCTCGTGGCGGCAGAGACGCCCGAAATTCTCGAGCAGGCCAAAGCGCTTGTGAAGGTTACCTACGAAGAACTCCCGGCTGTGTTGAGTGCTGAAGCGGCACTTGCGAGCGACGCACCGCTTGTACATGAAGACGGCAATCTTCTTGCGCATGTACGTTTAAAGCGCGGCGACGCAGAAGGAAAAATCAAACAAAGCAAATACGTTGTAACAAACCATTTTAGCGTCCCGCCCACAGAGCATGCCTTCCTCGAGCCCGAATGCGCCGTTGCCCTTATGGAGGGTGACACGCTTCGCGTTTATTCCGCCGACCAGGGCATCTACCAAACGCAGAAGGAATGTGCCATGTGCACAGGGCTCCCCATCGAGAAGGTGCGCGTCACCGCCATGATGGTAGGCGGAGGTTTTGGCGGCAAGGAGGATATGAGCGTGCAGCACCATGCAGCGCTTCTTGCTTACCTCCTAAAGCGGCCCGTTAAGGTACGTTTGAGCCGTGCTGAAAGTATACTTGTGCACCCCAAGCGCCACCCCATGGAGATGGATTTCACATTAGCCTGCGATGAATTCGGCAAACTTACCGCACTTAAAGCAACCATACTTGCGGACTCAGGCGCTTACGCATCCTTGGGCGGTCCGGTTTTACAGCGCGCCTGCACGCATGCCGCAGGACCGTACAATTATCAGGATATTGAAATCGAAGGCAAGGCTATGTACACCAACAACCCGCCCGCAGGCGCGTTTCGCGGTTTCGGTGTGACGCAAAGCTGTTTTGCGATGGAATCTAACCTCAACCAACTTGCCAAGCTTGTGGGCATTTCCCCGTTTGAGATACGCTACCTAAACGCAATACGCCCGGGTCAGATACTGCCAAACGGCCAGATTGCGGATGAAACCACGGCTTTGGTCGAAACGCTTGATGCCGTGCGCGAAGATTATGAGAAAAACCCGCTTTGCGGCATCGCATGTGCTTTAAAAAACAGCGGCTTAGGCGTGGGCGTTCCCGATACGGGGCGCTGCCGCATCAGCATTATTGACGGCATTGCGCATGTGCGCTCGAGTGCCGCGTGCATCGGGCAGGGCATGGGAACGGTACAGCTCCAGATGCTCTGCGACGAGACGGGGCTTTCGCCCGACTCGGTCGTGTACGATGTACCCGATACCTCCTATGCACCCAACTCAGGCAACACCACCGCAAGCCGCCAAACGCTATTCACAGGCGAAGCCGTTGTGCGCGCCGCGCAGGAACTCAAGGCAGCGCTTCAGGAAGCGGGCTCCTTAAAAGCCCTTGAAGGCCGCGAATTCATCGGCGAATATTTCGGCGCGACCGACCCGTTCGGCTCCGATAAGGAAAATCCGGTGAGCCACATTACCTACGGTTATGCAACGCATCTTGTGGAGCTAAATGATGATGGGTACATAAAGCGCGTCGTCGCAGCACACGACGTAGGCGTCGCCGTAAACCCCGTTGCGCTTGAGGGCCAAATTGAAGGTGGCGTTGTGATGAGCCTTGGCTATTCGCTTACCGAGGATTTCCCGCTCGTAAACGGTAAACCCACCGCCAAATTCGGCACGCTCGGACTTTTTAAATCCACCATGACCCCGCCTGTTGAAGCACGTACGCTTGGTCGCAACAACACAGGCTTAGCT
>JAEWZS010000022.1 GCA_023458355.1 Bacillota bacterium | reverse complement strand
GCGTTTGCCGTTAATATGAGGGACTTGAATGGCCGATGAGCATTACGGAAAATTTTTTGACGTGACCACCGGCTCTAACCCTCCGTTTGGTGCTAAACTTAAAATAGTGAGAAACACCTCAAAATTGGGGCGTTTCATTCGTTTACAGAGATTCGCCTATACGTTAGTCATCACGAACACAATATAAAGTAATCTACTTCTTCGCATCTAGGCTCAGCCCGACGAGCAGACAACCATGGATATAGGGCATATTCCGATCATTGAGATATTGTTCAATTTCTTCGCCTTCCGCACCGGGCTGTATGACAATGCACTTGAAGAGTTTCTTCATGGATTGAAGCAATTTGATTCCCTTCGCGGGATGTATGCAAAGGTCTATGATATCGATATCCTCCGGCACATCATCGATAGACGCAAGCTCTTTGCCTACACCATATACAGCGTAGCCCTTTTCCAGTAAGCTATGCTTAATTTTATAAGCATATTTATCTTCGTTGAGGGTATCGCCGACGACAACAAAGCATCGCTGCTGCATGATATCTCTCAGATCCATCACAATTCTCCTTTTTCAAAATCGGACAAATAATTCAGTTTATTATGCCCGCAGAATTACGGCATGCCTGCGGATTCTTTCCCGGATCCATTTTAACACAAGGCCGTGGCAAACAAACGGTATTCTTTACTTCGCACCTTTTCGCCTTCTCCACGTTACTTTAGGTGTTACCTATAGCTGTTTTCCTCCGTTTGGTGCAACACGAGCAAATAGAAATGGTACCCTCAGCGGGGTACCATTCTATTTGGTTTCTTGAAGGAGGGGACTTGAAAGACGGGTAAGCAAACGCGCCTGTGAAAAGGGCTCCGGCGATGACGGTTTCCTAGCTCTTCGGTGCCGGAGCCTTCACAATAATTAGCTCCAATGCATCCAAGTGGAGATTTTTGACGTTCATCTTGGTATGATAGGGGATCTTCAATAAAGTTCCGGAATCATATTCATGCATTTCCTGCTTATCTAGCCCAATCGAAAGCGTACCCCTTACAACGGTCATATAAACGTTTGCGTTGGAGAAGTGTTCGGGAAGGCCGTCATTTTGCTGAAACACCATATGCAAATAATGAATGTTTTCATCCATTATGACTTTTTCTATTGCTTTATCATCACCTCTAGCTAATTTAAAAACCTGCTCTACCATATCATAAACCTCCCTACATGTTGATTTGAGTAGCCACCAGACCGCAACCTGATAGTACCACATGACCTCACGCGCAGGCGTTGCAATTACAACGGAACGGGTATAGCTGCAGTTCGGACTAGCGAATTGAACTAACCTCCTAAGAATATTAGTGTATAGCAAATACTGCAGCATCTATAAAGCATCCGCCATCACCGAAAATCATCTTTTTTTAAAATTCACTATTGACACAACCTCTTATTTTTAGTATTCTAGCAAAAATACATGCGCATAGGCCGCATTAAGGAGCAAGATAATGCCGGATTGCCGAAAAACAAAACCACATATGGCAGTACATCAAGAAACACTGGTTATATAGAACCAAGTGTTTTTTTTTAGGCAAAATTAAGCCCAAGTTTTCTATAAGGTAACGCCGATAGACACAACATCAAACACATTTGCCCGTTGAAAGGAGAAGTTCGTTATGAGTATGGAAAGGCTTTATAAGGACATTCAAAAGAAAGGGCCCGTATGCGTAGGGCTTGACACGCAGTATTCCTATTTGCCGGAGTACATAAAGCGAAAAGACATCTCCGTCGGTGAAAAAATCTTCGAGTTCAACCGCAGCATTATCGACGCAGTCCATGAAGAAGCAGGCTGCTTCAAAGTACAGATTGCCTTTTACGAAGCGCTCGGGCTTCAAGGCATGAAAGCGTTTTACGAAACCGTGCGCTACGCGCGCAAATGCGGCAGCGTTGTGATATCCGACATAAAGCGAGGGGATATTTCCTCCACGGCTGAACAGTATGCGAAAGGCCATTTTACCGGCGACTTTGAAACAGACATCATAACCGTAAACGCTTACATGGGCGAGGACTCGATTTCACCCTACTACCCTTACCTAAAAAATGGCAAGGGGATTTTTGTGTTGGTCAAAACCTCCAATCCCGGCAGCGGGGATTTTCAGGATCTCGACATGGGCGGCATGACGCTTTACCAGCGTATGGCACAAAAGGTAACGCAGTGGGGTGAACAGTTTGTAGGCGAAAGCGGCTATTCCGCCATCGGAGCAGTTACAGGCCTTACCTATCCGAGCGAGTATGAAAAAATCCGAGAGCTTATGCCGCACGCGCTGCTTCTCATACCCGGGTACGGTGCGCAGGGTGGCTCCTGCAAGGATATTTCGGTGTTTTTTAAAGACGGGCTTCGCGGAGTCGTCAATTCCTCCCGCGGGCTTATCACCGCGCATAAGGGCAAAACTGAGGATATGGGGTTTGAGGAACATGTACTCCTTGCGGTACGCGCTATGCGGGAGGATATTCTTTCATGGATGTAATACATGAAAAACAAGCACGTCGCGAAAGAGTTTGCTAAACCAATGGCGATGCTTCCCCATCATTTGCGGGCTAATGTTTTACCGTTTGGAGTACGGGCTATCCAATATCGCCGAAATACGCAACATTCTATAAGACATTCAGGAGGAACTATGGCAACCAATCTTACGATCATGAAGCAATGTGAAGCATTTTTGGAAGGGCACTTCCTGCTTTCTTCAGGCCTGCACAGCGGCGGCTACTGCCAGTGTGCAAAACTTCTTCGCTCCCCCGCCCTCGCCGCACAAGTGCTTGAGAGCGTGGCTTCGCAGATAATGCAGTTGGGCGCAACTAAGGTGTGCGGCCCCGCTATGGGTGGTATACTTGTATCCTACGAGCTTTCGCGGCAGCTTAGCTTGGAGAGCATCTTCACCGAGCGTAAGGACGGTGAAATGCAGCTTCGCCGCGGTTTCTCAGTAGGAGCGGACGATAGGATAATCATTGCGGAAGACGTTGTAACCACCGGCAAATCCACCATGGAAACCATAAAGGTATTAGAGGATATGGGGGCTAAGGTAATCGGCGTAGCTTGCGTTGTAGATCGGCGCACGAAGGACTGTGCATTAACTTTGCCTGTATACGCCGCGCTCACGCTGCATATCGAAAACTACGATCCGTCCGCCTGCCCGCTCTGTGCCACCGGCGAGCACAAGCTTGAAAAACCGGGCAGCCGCGATAAGATGTAAGCGTTTTGCCACCATAAGCAAAGTCCTTATTTTGGCTTCCAAACAACATCGCCAGGTACCGCCTGCGATTTAGCGCAGGTCGATTTTGCTATTCAAGCATATGCGATGTTTTCAAACAGCTCGGGATGACTCAGTTAGTTGCTGTAAGTAAGAGTGTATTTATGGGAGATTGTTTATCGTCGTGAAAGTACATCCCTTTTCTATGCAGTAGCTCACCAACTGTTCAAAGAGTTTTGAACTGGTCTGTACAACTTCTTTACCCATATCGTCAACAGTATTCCTATATAAACAATGAACTCGAAATACAATTACGCCTTTTTCGGAACACGCTTTGTCAACAAGCCGTTTCTTTTCCTTCAGTCGTTTTTCGGTTCTCATATCTGCACTCACACAAGGAATCTTATAGATATCAACATTGTTTACATCCACAAAATCATCCGAATAGTATGCCAATCTGGCTTGCGCGCGGTATTCTTTAACGATATCAATTGCTTCTTGATTAAACTTGCCGTAAGGATAAGCTAATGCAACCGGAATTTTGAGGCCGTTCGCCTTAAACGCCTCATTAACTTGTTCCATACTTTGCCTGATATGTGCAGGTGTAGACTCAGCCATATTTATATGCGAGTATGTATGATCCTCGAAATCCCATCCATATGCATCCATCTCCTTAATTTGGTTCCAAGATAATTTGTGTTTTACATGATGGTCGGGATAATAAGGGGAAATGTAAGAGGTGCCTCTTATCCCATATTTCTTTAATATGGGATAAGCAAGAACATAATCCGATTCATTTCCATCGTCAAATGTAAAAATAATAAGCGCACTCTCAGGATTTTCCAAGGTAAACTGATTGCTACTTATCGACCTTTCGCTATTCGAGCTCGGTTCACGATCTGCACTAGGCGCCGGATTGCCCGGATCTATAGCTGCATCCTTTGATGAAGCATTAGTATCCGGGGGAAGCTCTGTTGTTCCATCCAATTGATAATCTAAAACTCCGCTTGTGATGAATACGGCTGCAAAAACTATGAAAATCGTAATAACCGTAAAACGAATCAGCTTCATAAATTTCTTGTATTTACCCCTGTCACTATTACTAAACAACTGGTTATAGTATTCCGTTGATGCTCAAAATCTTTCGTTATTGCACCAACCAATTTTTAGTGAGTAGCTTAATGTCGTTCGTGCGCTTACGCGTTTTGAGCCGTCAGGAATTGAACAAAGGCCGCAAATCGAACCTTATTGTCCGAATTGCGGCCGTCAATTTATTAAGTACCAAAGTATTTAGTCGTTCCCACGTATTAAACTTAATTCAAACAATCAGATACGTTTGAATAGTCAATTTTCCTTGATAAAATCTATTTTTTTAGTCCGTCAGGGTAGAGAAACATCAGATAGGGATATCTTATCGATGATGAAAGAAGCTATAGATTTGTTGAGTTCAAGGTTTGCTTCAAAGTCGGTATCATCTATCCGAAACGTGACGACGAAGTAGTAATCCTGAAACAGAACGTGAACGTCGCTGTTTACGGTTACGTAAAAGGCATTGACACCGCGAACGGTACAATCTTCAACCCTGTCGCTGAAGGTTGACTTAAAATCCTCAAACGCCCATTTTGCGTCATGCCCCTTTTCAAGCTCGGACTGTGAAATCATTCCGTTCTGTGTAAGACTCAACGATGTGATAAAGGTAGTCGTAATATCGACACCTTCAACCGGGATATCATATTCATAGCTGCCGTACTGCGTACCGGTGTCCGATACCTCCAAAGGATCAAAAGTAGCCTTAACCGGATAGCCGATAAACGTCTCAAGCTC
Source organism: Bacillota bacterium (assembly GCA_023458355.1). Taxonomy (GTDB): domain Bacteria; phylum Bacillota; class Clostridia; order Christensenellales; family CAG-138; genus UBA7707. Next base: position 1,882 of record JAEWZS010000022.1, on the reverse strand, counting down.
TGCAGCCGAAAGCAGTTCTTCAACGCTTAAAACCTTAGGAACAGGTGTTTTTTCGGGTGAGGAAGTTTCCTCTCCGCCTTCCATAATTTGCTGATAAGGTGATGTAGAAGGGATGGGTGTTGCATCAAGGTTTGAAACGCTTTTTAACCTTCCGCCGCAGGCTGACAGCAATGCGGCGAGGGTCAAAACCATTACGCACAAGAAATACTTCCTCATTGCTGTTTCCTCCGATATGAAAAGGATATCGGAATATTACCATATCAATATAGACAGTTCAATCTTCATCAAAGGGTTTTTATAAAAATTTAGCACAGTATGCGCTTTCGCCGTATGCTTTTATAATCGCTTTAATGGTCGATGGTCCGGCTATCCCGTCGGCCTTTAGCTTATGCTCCGTTTGAAATGCAATAACCGCTTCCATTGTGGTTTTTCCAAAGTAACTATCCGCTTTTACATCATACCCGAGCTTATTAAGCATATACTGTATGCGATATACGCGTTTCCCGGGCTCGCATCCGAATTGCGGCCATTTATAAGCACGTTCATACAGCGCAGGCGGTATGTTTTCACTCCTGCTGCGGCCTCTGTAGCTTTCGGTATAAAAACAATGCCCTCCGATAGCAGCATAGTATGTATGGCTCCCCCAATCTTCCCCAGCCTGTCTGTTCGAGTTAAAGAAATATACGTTTTGCGGTATAACCCATACTTCTCTATCGAGTACCTGCCTTGCGGCATATTTAGCAGCAGAAGTTGGCCTAATCGACTTGGAATACCCGGAGAATTGGCCCGGAGCGGTAATAACCGCCTCAATTGTATCACCCGGGTAGCCGCGCGAAAGCACGCGGTTCATTACCACATTTGCAACAGCAATCTTGCCCTTTTTACTTTCACCCCGCGCTTCGCCCGTGATTACTTGCGCAAGCATATACAATTCATCTTCGGTATACGCATAATGGTTGGAGGAAAAGCCTTCTTCGCCGTAATAACGATCTTCTTCCAGCATATAAAAGTCGATTAACTCGTCAAAATCAAGCGGTGTCGGGCTCGGCGTGGGTTGCCGCGGCGTGGCTGACGAAGTAGGCGACGGGCTTTCTTGTATATCCGGAGTTTCTGCAAGCGGTGTAGGTCCCATTGCAAAGGATTGCTCGGGAATAAGAAGCGCCCCGGATTGATGAGGCTCATATAGGCTTGCATCCGGGGTGTTACTTATATGTATAACATCCTGTGTTAAAGCATCCGCATTTTGACGCCATGTTAAGCTCACAAGTAAAATGACCGCTAGAACGCAGCCGGCACCTGTGTACAGGATTATTCCTTTGTTCCATCTCCAAGCCCTTTTAAACCTACTGCGGGCAGATGGAGACGATCGTATGATATTTTTAAATCTATTTGACATTATCTCTAATTACGCAGCCATTCCTTTTCCAAATATACAGGCATTATTCACAAAAGGAACACAATACATACGTTTCCTTAAGGTAAGGGGAGTCGAACCCTTGCGCCTTAAAACTGCCATTTTGGCGCACGTCTTTGTCATCGTCAGTCGCCGTAGCCCCACTACGGCTCCCTCCTCTTTCGCGACCTGCATCCAAACCGGAAGTTTTTAGGTCGCGGAGTTTAGAGGGTCGGAAAGCGTGTCAGCGTTGCGGCGCCGGGCACAGGCGTAGCGGTGCCTACGTCGAGCACCGGCAACACAGCGATGGCGTGCTTTCCGGCACACTAAACCGCAAGGGATCGATTCCTCTTACCTATGCAGATGCATGTATGACAAACGATCCAAATCGATCATTCGCCGCTTCCCGTTCGTACCAAATCCTTAATGACCTCACCCGCGATAATAAGGCCTGCCACGGAGGGCACAAACGCATTGCTGCCGGGCACC
>JAEWZS010000021.1 GCA_023458355.1 Bacillota bacterium | reverse complement strand
ACATATGGCTACCGTCCCCTTTCTAGCTGCTCTCGTTTTCTACTGTCATTTCGAGCGTAGCGAGAAATCCCCCGGGGCTATAGGCGCAGCATCGGCACGCGTTCTGCAAATCCCGCCATTTTTTGCGTCTCCATGTAGGAGATTTCTCACTTTGCTTCGCTCCGTTCGAAATGGCAGTGGGTGGCGGATGCTGTATATTTCCCCACGCTTTCGGCTTATACTGTCATTTCGAGCGGCCTTCGGGCGGTTCTGCGGGCGGATACTATCCGCCCCTACGATTTTGCGAAACCGCCCCACTGTAGGGCGGGATGGTTTCATCCCGCCGCACATAATAAACAACGGGCCGCCAATATGGCGGCCCGCTTGCATAACAATTTCTATTTACTGTACTTCCGGAACTTCGGCTTTCACCTCGGGTTGCATGGGTTTTGCGAGGTATTCCGGCAGCTCCATGCCCGCCATATTGAAGAGCTCCTGCATCGGCGGCACGGACTTCATGAGGCCGGAAAGGAAGTTGGCGGTAGCCGGTGTGCCTTCCTTGCCGCCCATGCTGTCCCAAACGGTAACACGGTCGATCTTGATGTTCTTGATGGCCTCCACCTGAATTTTGACGAGTTCCTCAAGCTTATCGGCGATCATAAGGCGTATGGCGTCATTCGCATTACCGCCTGCGGCCTGTACTACCTCTGCTAAACCAGCAGCCTGCTTCATGAGCATTTCCTGCATACCGCGACCTTCGGCTTCCATCTTCGCGAAGATGGCATCCGCCTCACCCTTTGCGCGGCGGCGAAGCTGTTCGGCATCGGCCTCCGCCGAAATCTCGAGCTGCCGCTTGTCAACTTCGGCCTTCACGAGGATATCGGCTTCCAATGTCGCCTTTTCCCTCGTCGCGCGGGCAATTTCTGCAATCTGCTCGGCGGCGTAGGCCTCCTCAAGCGCCTTTGCAGAAGCGATTTTTTCGGCGGTAACGGCCCTACGCAAAGCGTCGGCTTCAAGCTCACGCCTGGTGGCGTCGGAATTGGCAATCTGCGCCTTGGCGTTGTTTTCGCCCTTGATGGCCTCCGAATCCGCAAGAGAAACCTGAATACGTTGGTCACGGCGTGCAATTGCTTCGCCGATGGCACCTTCGCGATCGGCCTCGGCAACGGATTTCTTCGCATCGTTGATGGCCTTAGCGGCTGCCTCACGACCGAGCGCTATGATGTAGCCGGACTCGTCGCTGATGTCCGTCACGTTTACGTTGATGAGCCTAAGGCCGATCTTTTTAAGTTCGGTTTCCACGTTGCCGGACACGGCCTCAAGGAACTTATCGCGATCGGTATTGATCTCCTCGATATCCATCGTAGCGATAACAAGACGCAGCTGCCCAAAAATAATATCCTTAGCGAGCTCCTGTATCTCATTAAGCTTTAGCCCCAGCAAGCGTTCCGCCGCGTTTTGCATTACGCCTGTTTCGGTGGAGATACCGACTGTGAAGCGCGAGGGCACGTCGATGCGGATATTTTGGCGCGAAAGCGCGCTCGTCAAATCTACGCTGATGGACAGCGGTGTTAAGTCGAGGTATTCATGCGCCTGGAAGATAGGCCATATAAATGCCGCACCACCGTGGATGCACCGCGCTGAGCGGTTTGAGCCGTCCGGGTTGGAGCCTACTTTACCGTAGATAACCATAATCTTATCCGACGGGCATTTTTTGTAGCGCGACAGAACGAGAATGAGCGTTGTGATCACGACGATTGCGATCACGAACATCAGCATGATTGGATTGTCCATGTTATACCTCCGAAACTTCTTGTTTTGTTTTTGAATGCCTAATCCGCGCCGACTGCGCAACCTTTTCTACTTCAGGCTCTACGATGAGCGTGTTCTCTGCCGTTAAGGCAACCACCTTTACAAATTCCCCCGTTTTCAAGCCCCGCGGAGCGCGCGTAATCGCATCGCATTCCATATACCGTTCCTGTATTGTGAGCGTTACCTTTCCGATCCCTTTCTCGTTTGCAGGAATCGGTATGTAGACCTTTGCGTCCTTCCCCACGGCATTAACCATTTCGATATTGCCGGATGCCTGCAGCTTTGCCGTCCAATGAAACAACAGCGCTATAAACAGCATTGCCGCAAACCCCGCAACGAGGGATACGAGTACCGTCACTACAACGTTTGCGCCTGCGCCGTCAAGAACGATACCTGCCCAGCCGCCTACCGAGAAAAACGCGACCAGCCCGCGGATGCTAAAGAGCGCAAAACCATCGGAAATTTCTCCGTGATCATGACCGTCGCCCGCGTGAATATGGCCTGCATCCGCATGCCCGTGACCAAAATCCACATGCCCGCCGTGGCCTGCTTCTACATCGTGATGCCCTATGCCAAACAGCACCAGCACCGACTGGATGATGAGCACGAGCGTCGCGGGTATCGCAAAGTAGGCAAACACCTTTTGCAGCTCGGATAGCGACCCCCACCATTCCTCCATACATTCCCCTCCCCTCTATATTTATTTCTATGTAAGCCGTTGCACGCATGCGGCCCTAAAAAGGGCCGCCTCAAACGCTATATAAGCGTCGCGAGTGTGTTTTCGGCTTCCCTTTTGAGCTGCGAGCTTTTAAGCGCCAGAAGAATAACCTTGAGCGCTTGATGCAGCCTTTGCGTTGCCCGGGGGATCTTCTCTAAATAATCGACGGTGCAAATGTAAATTGCTTCTTCCGCGTCATGCTCCGACCATGCTCCGCTGCATGCATGACGTATACGGCATATATAGTCGTACAAAACGCTTTCGGGTATAATGTCATCCGCCCGATCATATACACTTCCGTTTAGGTACGATAATAAATGCGCGATCTTTTCAAGCTGTAATACATCCCTCAACATGTTGATGATGAGTATGCGCGCTACCTGGTCGATGTTGTAGCGCTTATTTTCCGGAGGTTCAACAAAACCGCGTTTCACCCAGTTTTGGAGCGCCGGGGTTTGAAGCCCCGTAATCTCCCGCACTTGCGAAAGCATAAGCCCCGACGTTGCGGCAAATATGCCCTTTAAAAAGCCCTCTCCTCCTGGCCCCGTGCTTTTTTCGATCGGTATGACCGTCCCGGGAACGTTCATCGGCTCTTCCATCCTTTTCCTGTACTGTGATCATAGTGTATCATGCGTTCAGTTGAATGTCAATACATGGTCAATAGATTATTTTATAAGTTCCTATGACCGGATTATGCTGTGCCCGTATAACAAATAGAAAAAGGCTCCGACTTTAATCGGAGCCCAATGCTTTCGGTATGGATTAGAGCTTGAAGATCGCAAGCGCGATGAAGTAGATAACGAACAGTACCGCAAACACGTATAACAGCGGGTGCACTTCCTTTGCCTTACCCTTGCAGATCTTTGCGATGGCGTAGAAGATGAAGCCTGCCGCGATACCGTTGGAGATGCCGTAGCCCATAGCCATGAACAATAGCGTCATGAACGCAGGGAGCGCTTCCTCAAACTTATCCCATTCGATCTCCTTAAGAGCATCTGCCATGAGCACGCCTACGATGATGAGAGCAGGTGCTGTAGCAGCGCTTGAAACGATGCCAGCAATGGGTGTTAATACGAGGCAGAGCCCAAACATGATTGCCGTAACCACGGAGGTTAGGCCAGTTCTTCCGCCTACCCCGATGCCTGCAGCGGATTCCACATAGGTGGTGGTGTTGCTGGTACCGGCCAGAGCGCCGATGGAGGTGGCGATGGAGTCGGCAAAGAGAGCCTTATCCATTCTGGACTTGAAGCCTTTGCCGGAGAACAGCGCCTGCTCATCCTTATCGTCAAAGATACCGGACTTTCGGCCTGTGCCGATAAACGTACCGATGGTATCAAACGTATCGGTGAGCGAGAAAGAAAGTATGGTGACGATTACCACAACAATCTTTGTAGGATCGTTGAAAAGGCCGTTAAAGTTGAGTTTGAATGCTGTCTCAGCGATGTCGCTTACCTTCCATGCCTCGTTGCCGCCGACCTGCGTAATGCCAAACGGTATTCCGATGATGGTGGTGGCAAGTATGCCGATAAGGATTGCGCCTTTTACTTTAACAAGCATCAGCACGGAGGTGATCACAAGACCGATGATGGCAAGAAGCGCCGGGCTTGATTTAAGGCTGATGGCCGGAACGCCGGCGCCAAAGTTCACAATCCCTACATTCAAAAGGCCGATGTAGGCGATGAACAACCCAATGCCCGCGCCGATGGCGAGCTGCAGTGTGCG
>JAEWZS010000020.1 GCA_023458355.1 Bacillota bacterium | reverse complement strand
CCCCATGTCCATTGAAGTAATATGTATAAGAGGAGCTTAAAACGCTTCATTTGTTACCCGTTAAATCCGAACGCGCTTGATTTTATCAACTTTGCGGTTTTTGAAAGCCCGTTTATTGGAAGATCTTCCATGCGGCTCACAAAATTGATGCTGTCGCCCGGGTTAAGGCGTATGTTTTTGGTAAAATACCAAACACCCAGAAGGTTTTCGCTTTCATCGTAAAAACCCACATAGGTCATGAGGAAGGAGCACTCGCCGCGGGAAACGTTTTTAAGTGTACCGCTGAGTGTGGTGAATTTGGGATAATTGTCCGCAAGAAACAAATTGGCCGACTCCATGTTCAAACGCTTTGTCTGCGCTACCTCACAGGTGAGATCCGCCCCAAGCGTTACAGCCGTTTCTTTGGTAACGGTATCGTTTGGCAGCCAAAGTGTCACAAACGAGCTTTCCCCGGGTTCCACCACGTCATATTCACCAAGAACCGGCACAAATTCATGCTCTATCTTAGTTTCCGGAAGCGAGAATGTAAACGCGGCCTTGGTTACGATAATATCTGCAGAGCCGTTGTTTTGGTACTCCACCGCGCCGTATAACCCCGGTTTACCGTCCGCTTCATAGGTGTAGGCAACGGCGGACATGACCTTGAGGCTCGGCAGTGCGTTTTTTACGGGTGCAGCGGTTGTATCGTCGCCAAACGGGGTGAGTTCTACATTGACCGTACCATTCGTTGGTGTAGGTTCAAGCAGCACAATATCCTCACCCGTTTCTTTTACGCAAGCAAACGCAAAGAAGGCTGTAAACAGCAATATAAGTATCAAAAGAAAAGCCTTTTTCATCATGCCCCGATTATAACATGCCGCACTCAAACCGTCGATAATAGGCGAGTGCAGCGGTATTCAAATTCACAATACGGCAACATTTCGGAGTAAATTGGTAAAATGATTGAAATGTGTTAAAATAAGTACGAAGAATGGGTTAATAGGGCTATGCAGCCTTTATAAAATTTATATTTAGCAGGAGGATAGGATCATGGCAAAGAAAACCGTGACGGACATTGAAGTAATGGGCAAGCGCGTACTCGTGCGCGTGGATTACAACGTCCCCCTCAACGAGAGCGGAGAAGTGTCGGATGATAAGCGCATTGTCGCCTCGCTTCCCACGGTGAACTATCTTTTAGAGCATGGCGCACGCGTCATTCTCTGCTCGCACCTTGGCCGTCCTAAGGGTGTGGTTTCACCTGAGTTTTCGCTCGCTCCCGTTGCCAAGCGATTGAAAGCACTTCTTCCGAGCGTATCAATTGAATTTGCGTCCGACTGCATCGGAGAAGAGGCCAAAAACAAGGCTTTTGCGCTTCAAGACGGTGAAATATTGCTGTTGGAGAACCTCCGCTTTTATAAGGAGGAGGAAAAGAACGATCCCGAGTTCGCTAAAAAGCTCGCAGCTCTTGCGGAGGTTTATGTATCCGACGCATTCGGCACCGTGCATCGTGCGCATGCATCCACCGCAGGCGTCGCAGCCTATCTGCCCGCCGTTGCGGGGTTTTTAATCGGCAAGGAGCTAAGCGTTATGGGCTCGGCGCTCAACGACCCGAAGCGCCCGTTTGTTGCCATTTTGGGCGGTGCGAAGGTGTCCGATAAAATCGGCGTCATCAAAAACCTTTTGACCAAGTGCGACAGGCTTTTGATCGGCGGCGGCATGGCCTATACATTTATTAAAGCGCAGGGCTTTGAAATAGGTACATCTCTATTGGATGAAGAAAACATCGGTCTTGCCAAGGAACTCATGACCGACGCGAAAAAGCGCGGGGTGCAGCTTCTTTTACCTCTAGATACCGTGATTGCCGATAAATTCTCTGAGGATGCCGAATACAAGACGGTCGATATCGATAAAATGCCCGAAGGCTGGATTGGCGTTGACATAGGCGAAAAAACCTGTGAGCTTTTTGCGGACGCCATCAAGGACGCAAAAACCGTTATATGGAACGGGCCGATGGGCGTTTTTGAAATGAAGCCCTTCGCGAGGGGCACCGAGGTTGTGGCACGTGCCTGCGCAGAGTGCGGCGGTACAACCATCATCGGCGGCGGCGATTCTGCATCGGCTGTTAAAAAGCTTGGCTACGCAGGGAAAATGACGCATATTTCCACGGGCGGCGGTGCGAGCCTCGAGTTTCTCGAGGGCATCGAGCTTCCAGGCGTTGCAGCGCTCAACGATAAATAACCGTTAACAATCCAATTTAAGGAGACTACGATAGAATGCGAAAACCCGTTATTGCAGGCAACTGGAAAATGAACATGACCCCGAGCGAGGCAAAAACACTCGTTTCTGATCTTTTACCCCTTGTGAAGGACGCGAAATGCGAAGTTGTAATCTGCCCGCCGTTTGTTGATCTTACTGTAGTAAAGCCGCTTCTTGAAGGCAGCAATGTGAAGCTCGGTGCACAAAACGTGCATTGGGAGAATAAAGGTGCGTTTACCGGCGAGGTGAGTGCAGTTATGCTCAAGGAGCTTGGTGTTGCGTATGCCATTATCGGCCACAGCGAGCGCAGGCAGTATTTTAATGAAACCGACGAAACCGTAAACAAACGTGCTATAGCGGCGCTTGCGGCGGGGCTTATCCCGATTATCTGCGTTGGCGAGTCCCTTTCGCAGCGTGAAAACGGCGAGACCGATGCGCTTGTGACTGCGCAGGTAAACCTTGCGCTAAACTCCATACCCGCTTCGGACGTAGAAAAGCTCGTCATCGCGTATGAACCGATTTGGGCGATCGGTACTGGCAAAACCGCCACTAAGGAGCAGGCAAACGAGACCATCTCCGTTATCCGCGCAGCGGTGCGTGCGCTTTACGGCAATGCAACTGCCGATGCGGTTCGCATCCAGTACGGCGGCAGCATGAATGCCGGGAATGCAACGGAGCTTATGTCCATGAGCGAGATCGACGGCGGCCTTATCGGCGGCGCAAGCCTCAAGGCAGCGGATTTCGCCAAGGTAGTAAATTACTGAGGTACAGACATGAAAAAGATTACAGCACTTATCATATTAGACGGCTTTGGCTGGACGAGTTCAAGCGAGAACAATGCAGTTAAAGCAGACGGCGCAAAAAACGTAATGCGGCTTTGGAACGCATATCCGCATGGTACAATTGACGCATCGGGCGAGGCCGTTGGTCTGCCTGATGGGCAGATGGGCAACTCCGAGGTGGGGCATCTCAACATCGGTGCAGGGCGCATCGTCTACCAGGAACTGACCCGCATCACAAAATCCATTCGCGACGGTGACTTCTTTGAGAAAAAGGAGTTTTTAGGCGCGGTAGAAAACTGCAAAAAGCATAATTCGGCGCTGCATCTGATGGGGCTTTTAAGCGACGGCGGCGTGCATAGCCACATTGACCATCTCGTTGCCCTTGTTAAGCTCGCCAAGATGAAAGGCCTTAAAAAGGTATACATACACGGTTTTATGGATGGCCGCGACGTGCCGCCCGAAAGCGGCAAGGGTTATGTGGAAGAGCTTCAGGCGCAGCTAACTAAAATCGGCTGCGGCGAAATCGCCACGCTCATGGGCCGCTATTACGCTATGGACCGCGATAACCGATATGAGCGCGTAGAAAAGGCGTATGCTGCGCTTACCTACGGCGAGGGAGTTATGGAAGAAGACCCCGCTTTGGCCATGCAGCATTCGTACGACAACGGCGTGACGGACGAGTTTGTTGTGCCTGCTGTCATCGTAAAAGACGGCAAGCCTACGGGGATGATTTCGGAAAACGACAGCGTGATATTCTTCAACTTCCGCCCCGATAGGGCACGCGAGATTAGCCGTGCCTATATATTTGAGGATTTTACGGGCTTTGAAAGGCGCTTTGGCTACTTCCCGCTGTACTACGTTTCCATGACTCAGTACGACAAGACATTCGAAGGTAAGCTTCATGTGGCGTTTAAGCCCGAAGGCCTTAGTGATACATTCGGCGAATATCTTTCGCAGCATGGAAAAACTCAGCTTCG
>JAEWZS010000019.1 GCA_023458355.1 Bacillota bacterium | reverse complement strand
AGTCTATACAACCCTAGCAATAGAGCAAAAACGCAGTGGTTTTTATTATGACGAAAAATTGCGTGAGGTGCGCTGCAACAGAAATGCCTATGATGAAGGTGCGCAAGAGCGGCTCTGGCAGATATGCGAACAGCTATCGGAGACCCGTTCCGTAAGCTGAAAGCAAACGACAAGATAGCAACTTATAAGTAATAAGCATTACACGCCAATTTCATAGAGTGCTCTGCTTATTTATTGTTTTACTTTTACTTCCGCCGTAAAGCCAGACTTGAATTCTACGGTCAACCTGTCTTGTAGACGGTAATCTTTTCAAATTATTCGTCAAATTTGGTGGTGAGGGTAGGTGCTCCCGATGGAAGGCGCTCATGTCCGCAAATTGTTTTCGCAGTTCATTCCGTTCGAAATTTCAATGTGGACTGTCTGCTTTTGTTTACGTAGGAGAGATATCTCATTGCGACATCTCGTAGTTGGCTTTTGAGCTAGCAGGCTTCAGAAGCGAATAAGGTAAAAAAGTTTGTTAAATACACTTTGCGGGTCTTTATCAAGTGAGCAGTTATCTTAGGAGGTGTAGAGCTTCATTATTGCATTCAGAGGCCTTGACTTTTGACTATGTGAGTAGTAATCTGATGAAAAATATTGATGGAATCCGGTTGGACAGGCTACGTTTATATATTGGCTTGTTTCAAGATTTGATGCCTATGGGTGGGGGCTTCTTACACAGAAGCGCTCATCCTTTTTTATTTTTATTTATATTGAGCGTGAGCGCGTAATACTAACCCTGAAGGAGTCGAGATGAAATATGACTTATAATCCGATAGATTTAATTCGCGAAGTGGAACTTAAGGCAGAAGAGATACTTCGCAACGCAGAACTTGACGGTACACGCTTAAAGGACGAAGCGCATAAAGAGGCAGAACGCGTTGGTAAGTTTGCTGAGGAGGCTGCAAGGGCAGCTGCTGATGCTGCCGTTTCCACCGCACGAGAGGAATGCCAGCAGTTTTCGCAGGCTGAGGCGATAAAGCTTGGTCAAGAGTTAGAAGCTTTACGTATACAGACGGAAAGCAGGAGAGAAAAAGCTATAGTTGCTCTTATATCCTCACTTGTTTAATATTTTTTAATAGCCTTTTAGAGGAGGCGTACCGAACATGGCAGTGTTGCAAATGAACAAAATATGCATTTGCGCAATGAAAAAAGAGCGTAAAGGAATTCTTGAGTTCTTACAGCGCCAAGGCTGCGTTGAGGTGGATGACGCTCAGGCCGCGGACGGTGTATTTGAAACTGTGGACACTTCAACCGGCTCTGCCGCATTTATAAAAAATGCTGAAACAGCGAGGCTTAGCCTTGAGGTATTAAACCGGTACTTCCCACAAAAGCGTTCCATGACCGCGTTTTTGCACGGGCGAAAGTTAGTAAACGTTAAGGAAAACGCTGCTTTCTGCCAAAGGCGAAACGTCGTTCTGAAAACGGCGCAACGCATTCTTGCATTAGATTATATGATTGGCGAAGCCAAATCCTCCCTTCTAACAATCGAGGCAAAAGAAGAATCTCTGCTTCCATGGATGCGTCTACCGGTTCCGCAAACCTTTCGGGGTACGAGGAAAACAACCGTTTTTATTGGTTCTGTGGGTGGGGAATATACTTCTGAAAGGCTGTCAGCTCGCTTGTCCGAAATGGCACCGGGGCTTGAAACCTTTCACTTGGAGATTGTTTATACCTCGAAGGAACGTACTTGTTTTTACATAGTCGTTCTGAAAACAGAAGCGCTAGCGGCTGAGACAGCATTACACGCACTTGGCTTTTCCGCACCTGCAAGCCCTAGCCACCACATGCCGCTGATGAAAAAGGAGCACCTAAATCACCAAAAAGAAGATGTGCTTGAGGTTATCGCTAAAGCGCAAAGGGAAATTGAAGGTTATGTGCAGTTGCGCGAGGAGTTACAGTACCTTGAAGACCATATGATAATGCGTGCTGAAAAATACGAGGTGATCTCGCGATTGATGCACACAAAACATGCTTTCGTACTCAAGGGTTATGTGCCCGAAAGGGTTAGTAACCTTATTCGGGATAGGCTGACTGAAAAATTCGTGTGTGCTGTAGAAATCACAAGTGCGGCGGACGATCAAAATGCACCTGTCATGCTTAAAAACGCCGCCTTCTCGGCACCCCTAGAGCCGGTGCTCGAAAGCTACAGTATACCGAGCAGGAGAGAAATAGATCCTACGCCCGTTATGAGTGTGTTTTATTATATCATGTTCGGCCTTATGTTTTCGGATGCAGGCTATGGGCTTATCATGGCCGGGGTATGCGGCGCGTGCCTACTCCTCTTTAAAAACATGCCGACTAACTGGAGAAAAAACCTCGGGCTTTTCTTCTGGTGCGGGGTATCTACAGTTTTTTGGGGCGTCATATTCTCAAGCTATTTTGGTGACGTTGTGAATATCTTCAGTAAAACATTTTTGGGATATGAAGCTTCGATTCCACCCGTTTGGTTTGCGCCCTTGAATAGCCCCATGAAATTGATGATTTTTTGCATGGGCATAGGTATCGTGCATTTGATATCTGCCTATGTGATGAGGGCTTGTAACTATATAAAATACAGGCTCTATATCGATGTGGTTTATGACGCCGTGTTTCCTGTACTCATACTCTTATGTTTGGTTATTATGCTGATGGGGAGTGATATGTTTTATGGCATGGCTGGGTTCAGGCTTTTCTTAAGCCCAGCTACATCCAAACTGTGTCTTAGCATCGCAGCGCTGTGCATGGCGGGTGTGGTGATTACTGGCGGCCGGGAAAGTAAAAACTGGTTTAAACGCATCCTCAAGGGGCTTTATGCTCTATATAACGTACTTGCAGGCTGGCTTGGCGATATACTTTCCTATTCGCGCTTGCTAGCGCTCGGACTTGCCACGGGTGTCATCGCTTCGGTCATCAACGCGCTAGGCACTATGTCCGGCAGCGGAGTCATGGGATTTCTGGTGTTTATTGTGGTATTCATATTAGGGCACACGATAAATTTCGGCATCAACGCGCTTGGTGCATACGTTCACTCCAATAGGTTGGAGTATGTTGAGTTCTTAGGAAAATTCTACGAGGGCGGCGGAAGAAAATTCGCACCCTTCGGAATACATACCAAATATTATCTAGTTGAGGAGGAAGACTTACATGTCTGATTTAGGAATCGTTTTTGCGGTACTGGGGATGGCGCTGGCTGCGCTTATGCCAGGGATAGGCTCAGCCAAAGCTGTCGGCATGGCTGGACAAGCGGCTGCTGCTGTAGTCACTGATGATCCCGCAAAATTTAGTAAGGTTCTGGTTTTGCAGCTTTTGCCCGCAACACAGGGTATATATGGGCTACTAATCGCATTTATCGCTATGCTCAACATAGGCCTACTCGGGGGTAACCCCGCAATGAGCCTTGTTAAGGGTCTTTGCTTTTTTGCGGCATGCATGCCGATAGCTATCGTAGGTTGGATATCAGCTCTACATCAGGCTAAGGCGTCTATCGCCAGCATTAATTTAATTTCCAAAAAGCCCGAACAGTTCGGAAAGGCCATCCTTTTTCCTGCAATGGTCGAAACATATGCCATTTTGGCACTATTAATAAGCCTCTTGGCCATAACGAACGTCGCAGATCTCCCCGTATAAAGGGGGTATATCCAATGACGGGGCTTGAAAAAATCAATGCCGCTATCCTCGAGGAGGCAAAGGCGGAGGCAAATGCAATCCTAGCCAAGGCGAAGACCGAGGCGGA
>JAEWZS010000018.1 GCA_023458355.1 Bacillota bacterium | reverse complement strand
ATTTACATCAAGGTGAAATAACAAGCGAATCATAAAGCCGGGCACATTTCCATATAGGAGATGTGCCTTTATGCTGCACAAAAAAGTCGAGACTCTACCCTTGAATAGTCAATCGTATGTTTTCCCCTTGTAGGTTTCCTAGCGCCGCGTGTTCTACGGTATGCGCCGATGCTTTGGTGATAGCCCGAAGGGGATTTCTCGCGTTGCTCGAAATGACAGCAGGTTCACGAAAACCCAAACTCGGACAAAGTTGTCCATTGTAGGGAGGCATGGTTTCATGCCGCCGCATATGCGAAAGGTACGGTATGTGTCGATGCTTTGGTGATAGCCCGAAGGGGATTTCTCGCGTTGCTCGAAATGACAGCAGGTTCACGAAAACACAAACTCGGACAACGTCGTCCATTGTAGGGCGGCATGGTTTCATGCCGCCGCATATACGAAAGTTACGATATCTGCTGATGCTACGATGATGCCCGAAGGGGATTCTTCGCTTTGCTCAGAATGACATTGGAAACACCTCGCTAAGGATGATGCGGAGTAATCTTCAAAAGAACTTCACAAAATAATTCTAACCGATTTACTCGGCATTATTGACATGCGATTTTTGTCGTGGTAAAGTTGCATTGGATGATATCCAAGTAGTTTGATAGGAATTGGAGGCGCGCTGTATGAAGATTTCCACCCGCGGTCGTTACGGATTAAAAGCAATGGTAGATTTGGCCGTGGAGTACGGAAACGGCATGGTTAGTATAGCGTCCTTGGCCGCACAGCAAAGTATCAGTGAGGCGTATCTTGAGCAGCTCATCGCAGCGCTAAAAAAGGCGGGTCTTGTGAATGCAACGCGCGGTGCGATGGGAGGCTACACGCTTTCACGTGAACCCGAATTGATCGACGTGGGGGAAATTTTGCGCGCGCTTGAGGGCACGACCGATCTTATAAATTGCGTAGGTGTCGATAAGGTAAGCTGCGATAACGCGTGCAGCTGCTCGGCGAGGCCACTATGGTTGAAACTGCAATCTAAAATAAACGACGTTTTGTCCACTACCACGCTCAAGGATATGGCGGAGGACTATAAAGTTCAAATGAGGCGGTGCGAAAACAATGAGAGTTTATCTTGATAACGCGGCTACTACCGCGCTATCCCCTAAGGTCCTAGAAAAAATGATGCCATACATGACGGAGCTGTACGGCAACCCGTCGAGCATCCATTCCTTCGGGAGGGATGCCAAAAAAGGTGTGGATCGCGCGCGCGAACAGGTCGCTAAGGCTTTAAACGCCAAGCCCGAGGAAATCGTGTTTACGGCAGGCGGCACGGAAAGCGACAATACCGTGCTATATGGCGTACTTGAGCGCTACAAGAACAAAGGCAACCACATCATCACCACCGCCGTGGAGCACCATGCGGTGCTTCACACCTTAGAGCAGTTCGAAAAGAACGGACTTGCGATGGTTACATACCTTCCCGTGGATGAATACGGATTAATCAGCGCCGAACAGGTAAAGGACGCCATCACCGAGAAGACGGTTCTTGTTACCGTCATGTATGCAAACAACGAGGTGGGCACCATACAGCCCATCGCGGAAATCGGCAAGGTATGCCGCGATAAAGGCGTATTGTTCCATACAGACGCCGTACAGGCCGTAGGTCATGTGCCCGTGGACGTACAAGCGCTTAATGTAGATTTTCTATCCCTTTCCGCACACAAATTCCACGGCCCTAAGGGCGTAGGTGCATTGTACATACGAAAGGGTATTAGAATACCCTCCTTGCTTACGGGCGGCGCGCAGGAGAAAAACCGCCGCGCCGGTACCGAAAACACCCCGGGCATCGTAGGTTTAGGGAAAGCCATTGAGCTTGCAACCACCGATATGGATGAAACAAACAAGCGTATCCTATATCTTCGCGATAAACTCATCCGCGAAATCCCCATGCGCATCCCCGAAGTGAAGTTAAACGGCCATCCCACGAAGCGCGTGCCAAACAACGTGAATTTCAGCATCCGCTACATTGAAGGTGAGGCCATATTGCTTCTTCTCGACCTTAACGGCATTGCAGCATCAAGCGGCAGCGCCTGCACATCGGGCTCGCTCGATCCCTCGCACGTGCTTCTTGCCATGGGGCTTCCGCACGAAATCGCGCACGGCTCGCTTCGTCTTTCTTTAGGTGATGATACCACCGAGGAGGACATAGATTACGTGCTCGAAACCCTCCCCAAGGTCGTTGAAAAGCTTAGAGCGATGTCGCCTTTATATGATTGTTCCCAAATATCCTCGCCAATCTAAATCCATGGTTTAGTTGGTGCAACAATAACGCGAACTGAAAATTCTAGGAGGAATTTTTTATGTATACCGAGAAAGTCTTAGATCATTTTGAGCATCCCCGCAATGTGGGCGAATTAAATGATGCCAATGGCGTAGGCATGGTCGGCAACGCCAAGTGCGGCGACATCATGCAGATGTTCATTAAGGTCAACGATGATGAAATTATTGAAGACGTAGGCTTTAAGACATTCGGCTGCGGCGCGGCTGTCGCGACAAGCTCCATGGCTACCGAGCTCATCAAGGGCAAGAGTGTGGACGAAGCGTTAAAGCTAACCAACACCGCCGTGGTAGAAGCGCTTGAAGGCCTGCCGCCTGTTAAAATACACTGCTCCGTTCTCGCCGAGGAAGCCATCAAGGCCGCCATCGAAGATTACCGCAAGAAGAAGGCAGAGGGTAAAGCTTAAAACTAAGCCAAACGTTCGATTCTCCATGCCTTAACCATTAAGATAAGCTCTTTTGTCTGACGCGACAAAAGGGCTTTTTTGCCTTAAAACCCATGTTGCTTTTTGTGTTATCTTACTCCTGTAAGAAAGATTATCGGGAATACATGGGAATAAGCCTGGTAAATGCCGGAATCTCTGCTATAATAATCCCATCCGGAATATGGAGACGTCAGCTTACAAATCAAAACAATAATATTCTTGTAACGAAACGGGTCATAACCGATGTTTCCATATAAAAATTTAATGAAGGGTATTTGTTAAATTGATAAGGCACTGTCATCGCAGAAAAATTATTGCGATTCTTTTAGTCGTCATATTGATGTTTATTTTTCCAACACAAGCCTTTGCAATGCAGATTTTTGTAAAAACACTGACGGGCAAAACGATTACACTTGAAGTCGAACCAAATGACTCAATAGAAAATGTGAAATATAAAATACAGGACAAGGAAGGCATACCCCCTGACCAGCAACGCCTTATATTTGAAGGGATACTGCTGGAAGACGGGTGGACGCTGTCCGATTATAATATTCAAAAAGAATCAACATTGCACCTGTTTTCTTTGGACTTTGTGGTCTATTCAGCAACACGGGACGGAGATCACTGGACCTGGGATTCGGGAACCTCCACGCTCACCTTAGGTGGGGCTAACCTTGGAAGTGTCAACTTGCCGGCCGATTCGAAGATCATTTTAACCGATGGAAGTGATAACATTTTATCGGGTACAATCCGTTGTGAGGGTGATCTTGTTATAACCGGGGGCGGGAATCTATTGATCGAAGGTGCAAAAAATGCAATATCTGCGTTTGGTTCACTGTCCATATATGATTGTGGAGATATCGCTATAGACGTTGATAAGGCAGCCATAACTGCAGGAGAAGAATTAACAGACCCTGCAAAGCTAACAATTAAGAATTGCCGTAGCCTTGATATCACAACAACAGGTATTGCTTTGGGGGCGATTCGTACAATCGATGTACTCAATTGCCCTGACATTCATATTACTGCAGATCAAGGTTTATGGTCTGTAAATGGCGGAACCACAATAACCAATAGCAATCTACGGGTTTCGGCAAATAGATATGGCATTTTATCCGGCTTGGAGGGCGGGTCCGGAGGCAACATCGTTATCAATAACAGTAATGTGGATGTATCTTGTAATGAAGAAAACGTTCAAGCGGCGGCGATTTTCGCCGGTGATGATGTCACGCTAAATAATCCCGGGGTACACTCCAAAATCATCTTGAACAACAGCGCCATAAGGGAACCTATCGGCGGGAGAGTTGTCGATGTAAAACTAGAAGCTTGTCAGTCGATAACGAATGAACCGGAAGATACGGATATCATCGGATTTGATTATTTGGCAAAGCGGGTGAGCATCGTGCGCCAGCCCCGTGAACGACCCAAGCTTTCTGTTTATTACAATTTAAACGGCGGAAGGGGTATAGCCCCGGTGGATATGCGCTGGTATTCTGCAGGCAGTGTTGTTGATACACTGCCAGGCGATGGGTTGAATAAGGATGGCTATACATTTATGGGCTGGCAGCTTGCCGACGGGACACCTGTGACAGATCAGTTCGTTATCGGCAGCGATGATATCACTCTTTATGCTGTTTGGGGTGTAAAGCCGCCCAATACCGGGGACACAAACTCAGTGCTGGGCTTATCTGTTTTCCTGGTAGGCTTCTCTATTCTGTCGACTTTGTTTTTAAGAAAACAGAGACTAACGAAATAGTTTACTTAATCGGCATATTAGGCACTCCGGAAGGGGTGCCTTTGTCATACAATGTTATCAGGATATGCCTGAACGAAGAACTATGATGGGCACTATGCAAAGAGCGTCGTTTTTATTGTGCTTTCAAGTGAAGCTGGAGACCGTATGGCAACCTATAATGTTGAAGCAGATACTCATAGTAAAGGATCAATGTGAATGGATGAGCAGGCTGCTTCAAAACTGCATAATGAGTTGAGCTATTGCAGTTTTCTTTAAGTTTTGTATAACATGACCAGTCACTCACATTGTTGGTTATATATGTATAATGGGAGAATGTTGTATGAAGATTGGGTTTGTGCAATATGATATCCAAAAAAATGTAACAGCAAATATATCTAAGGTATCAGCGTTGATTACCGAGAGTTCGTCTGACTTGTACGTACTGCCGGAGCTTTGTGACAGCGGGTATCTTTACGCTTCAAAACAGGAGTTGCAGCAAAAAGCATGTACATTGGATGATAACGAGATGGTTACATTTTTGAGCAAGAAATCGCAGGAGTGTAATTGTTCCTTTATCGCGGGGGTAGCAGAACGACACGGCAAAGATGTCTATAATTCGGCTGTACTTATTGCTCACGGTAAAATCTGCGGTACTTATCGAAAAATCCACTTGAGCGACCTGGAAAAGAGCCTATTTTATTCCGGGAACTAAAAATGAAGTATTTACTGTGGATGGTGTAACAATCGGCATTCAGATTTGCTTTGATTTGTGGTTTCCGGAAATGGCAAGGGAACAGCTTTTAAAAGGCGCAGACATATTCTGCGTTCCTGCAAATTTTGGAAGCACAATAACACATAAAATCGCCGGAATAAGAGCAGTTGAAAATTTGACGCCGCTTGTCTTGTGCAACAGAGTCGGTCAGGAGGAAGATACCAATATTCAAGCTTATTTTCTCGGCAGAAGTTCAATTTTTAATGTGGATGGTGGGTATATCCGAAAAGGAGTAGACGATATTGAAATTTGTATGGTATCCGAGGTACATTTACCAGATAAAAGAGGTAATGCAATATCTAATGATATCCTATCGGAAATTCGTAAGCACTATCCCGTAACGACCAATTCATAATTCAACATATCTATACTCCTTGAGATTTAAGAAAGATTTAAGGTTATTGTCAGCCTCAATTTAGTTTTGCCCGTTATAGTGATAACGACAGTACTAAGTGAGGCTGCTTTCGTTATAACGGCAGTGCTATGGCATCGCAAATAAGTATTGAAAAGAGAGAAGAATAAAAATGGAGAAGAAAAGAAAGAAACACACATTTTTGATTATAACAGCATGCTTTCTGGCGCTTGCTGTTATTCAGACACTCCCGATCTTTTTCTATGCACCTTTAGGAAGCAAAACCATGGTTGGTTCAAATATTATACTTTCTTACCAACCCGGTGATGAAAAAGGAGCAAACGAAGTTTTTTCGCTACTAACGAAAAAGTCAGATGAAATTTATACGAAAATGAATTTTACTAGCACTATACCGACAAAGGTATATTTGTATAAAACACGAAGCCAGTTAGCTATTAGGGAAGCAGGTTTTATAACACTCGCTATTGCACCGCTCTGGCATATAGGCGACAGCCATAACGGTAATATTATGATGGTATCACCCTATGCACCGGTTAAGGTTCATACGCACGATGATATTCTTAACGCCACCCTCCATGAGCTCGTTCATTCTATCGTATTTCAAATCAACCCAAAGCTATCCTATTTCTGGGATAATGGACTTGCTACATACCTCGCGCAACAGAAGTTTAATATAGATATCAGCACAATGGCAGTCCCCACCATAAAGCAGATGCATACCGAAAACGGTTTGGAATTTGGTGAAATCGGAGGCTATGCTTTTTCTTACAATTATATAGATTACTTAGAAAAGAAATATGGCTGGGATAAAATCGTCACATATGCATCTGGAAACGGCAGTTATGAGGATGTATTCGGAAAGTCGGAAAAAGAGATCTACGATGAATGGTGTCAGTATTTGAATGGGCGCGACAATTAGAGGAGCGATGATTTAGTTTGCAGGCGGTTTACCCAATTATTTTAATCACGATGTCGCTGCATATTGCAGGTCGCGTTTTCTGCCTGCATTCCTTCTCTGTTTCGCGAGTTCTTGACAACATATCCCAACCATAACGTACCACCTTTTCGCACAAACTAGCGGTAAACGCCTGTTTTGAAAGGAGATACCGTTATGAAAGCCGTACCGCTTGTGATTGGCATGGCCGCGGGCATCACCATTGCCTCCGCGGCGCTCATGTCTATGTATCCGGATGTTTCGAGGCGCATGGTGCGCGATTCGAAAAGGGCTGCGAGGTGCACACGCAGAGCCGTAATGAAAACATTTAGCTAAACATAGCGGGCCGCCAAAAGGCGGCCCGTATGTCAAAAGCGACCTGCAGTAAGGATCGGGCATCGGCAGGACAACGGGAACGAGCATTTGTTGGGGCTGCCTCCGGACAGCCCGATGTCAACGCTTATAGGCTGTGACCCTAAATACGCATGCAATGTATCGCGGGGCGTCGGGGACGCCGCCCCCTACGTTCACGACAACATACGCCCCGTGTAGGCAATTATAGGTCGGCCCCCGGACGGCATGTCATCAACCGCCATGTGCGGATGCCTGAATATGCATGCAACAAAAATATTTCCTATTTTTGGGAACCCGGCTGCATGCACCTTCGTTATATCTAGCAAATGCTTTATTTTGTAAAAACGACGGGATTGTAAAATTTTCCCCAGTGACTATGAAAAATACGCCGCATCATGTATAATAAATAAAAATACAAATGCGGAAAGGAGTAACGCCATGACGGACAATACCAACGAGACAATGCACTTTTCCATACCTCGGGATAAGAGCACAGCCAATGAGGTACTTATGAGCGTGTACTCCGCTATGAGGGAAAAGGGCTACGACCCTGTGAACCAAATTGTCGGCTACCTAATCAGCGGCGATCCGACGTATATCACGAGCCACAACAACGCCCGGTACCGCATCCGTATGCTTGAGCGGGACGAGCTCTTAGAAGAGCTTGTGCGCTATTATGCCGAGCACAATCTGCCCGAGGATGGGGAGTAACACGAATTAGAACCATATGGGGCGCGCTTATGCGCGCCTCGTTTATGCTTAGGGGGTTTTATGTTACGCATTCTTGCGCTCGACGTGGGTGATAAGCGGATTGGCATCGCTGTGAGCGATGCGCTAGGCATCACCGCGCAGGGGCTTGAAACCTATACAAGAACAGGTGATCTTGAAAAAGACGTCGCCTATATTTTAAAGCTTGCGAAAGGTTATGAACCCGTACGGCTTTTGTTTGGCATGCCCCGCAACATGGATGGAAGTTATGGTTTTCAATCTGAGCGCGTAAAGGAATTTGCAAATGCGGTACTCAGTAATTTTGAAGGCGAGCATGCATTTTATGATGAGAGGCTCACAACCGTATCCGCCGAGCGGGTGCTTATGGAGGCAGAGATGAATTGGCAAAAGCGCCGCAAGGTAGTGGATAAGCTCGCTGCGGTTGTTATATTGCAAGGGTATCTCGCATCAAATCCGAAGCTTTACTAATGGATATCATAGAAAGGAAATTCCACCATGGAACAAATGCATGTTAACGACGAAGTGGTGTTGCTCGATGAACTTGGCCGCGAGGAGCGCTTTTTACATGTGCTTACGTTTTTATACGAAGGCGAGCGCTATGTAGCACTTGAGCCCGCACAGCAAGAGGATGACGATGAGGAAGCCGAAGTCATCATTTTACGGGCTGTGAACGAGGACGGACAGGATACTTATGTATCCGTCGACAATGAAATTTTGCTCGAAGAGGTGTTTGAAGAGTTTCTCTCGCTCATGGACGAGGTTGAGGGCGAATAATTCTTGCATTTCAATTAGGTACTATGCTATAATCTCACGGGTATGTGTGCGGCGAACGGACGCCGCAATACGCACCCGCGCGGATCTTGCGCGTCGTGCCTTTCTTTATGTAGAAAGGTTCGCGTTAAGAAATGAAGCGCGGGGAGGATATTAAAAACGAGGAGGAAACTTATCTATGTCCGTAATTTCCATGAAACAGCTCCTTGAGGCCGGCGTGCACTTCGGTCACCAGACCCGCCGCTGGAACCCCAAAATGAAGGAGTACATCTTCACCGAGCGCAACGGCATCTACATCATCGACCTTCAAAAGACCGTCAAAAAGGCGGAGGAAGCTTATTACTTCGTCCGTGATATCGCTATGCAGGGCGAATCGATTCTGTTTGTCGGTACCAAGAAGCAGGCGCAGGAAAGTATCGAGCAGGAAGCCCGCCGCTGCGAAATGTTCTTCGTGAACCAGCGCTGGCTCGGTGGCATGCTGACGAACTTTAAGACCATGCAGTCCCGTATAGCGCGTCTTCGCAAGATTGACAAGATGGAAGCCGACGGCGATTTCAATCTGCTTCCCAAGAAGGAAGTCATCAAGCTGAAGGCCGAGAGGGAAAAGCTTGAAAAGAACCTCGGCGGCATCAAGGATATGAAGCGCCTACCGGGTGCTATGTTCATCGTCGATCCGCGCAAGGAGCACATCGCCATATTGGAAGCCCATGCGCTGGGTATCCCCGTGGTAGCGATTGTCGATACTAACTGCGACCCCGACGAAGTTGATTACCCCATCCCGGGCAATGACGACGCCATTCGCGCTGTCAAGCTTATCGCCTCCAAGATCGCCGATGCGGTGCTCGAAGGCAGGCAGGGCGAACAAATGGAAGCCGCCGCTGAAGAATCCGCCAAAGCGGAAGAAGAAGACTTTTAATCCTTGGGAGGTTCATTGATATGTTCACAGCTAAAGACGTAATGGCCCTGCGTGAGTTGACCGGCGCGGGCATGATGGATTGCAAAAAAGCCCTCACCGAGTGTGAAGGCAATATGGAAAAGGCCGCGGATTATCTCCGCGAGAAGAGCCTTGCGAGCAACGCCAAGAAGGCCGGCCGCATCGCCGCTGAAGGTATTGTGGATGCCTATGTCCACATGGGCGGCAAAATCGGCGTACTTCTTGAGGTTAACTGCGAGACCGATTTCGTGGCGAAGACCAACGAATTCAAAACACTCGTGCATGATATCGCTATGCAGATAGCGGCTGCGAAGCCCACCTGTATCCGTAAGGAAGACGTGGACCAAGTAGAGATCGAGAAGGAAAAGGAAATTCTTCGTGCGCAGGCGCTCAACGAGCCTAAGCCTAAGCCCGCCGCCATTATTGAAAAGATGGTGGAAGGCCGCATCGAAAAATATTACAAAGAGGTTTGCCTCTTAGAGCAGCCCTTTGTGAAGGACCCCGATCAGACCGTACAGCAGCTCGTGAATGCCGCTTCCGCTAAAATCGGCGAGAAGATCAGCGTTCGCAGGTTTGTCCGTTACGAAATGGGAGAGGGCCTCCAAAAACGCCAGGACAACTTCGCCGAAGAAGTCATGGGTCAGATGAGCAAATAATTCCTGAGAAAGGAACACCGATAGGTGTTCCTTTTTTGATATACAGAAAAAGGTTTTTTTAGAATTTATTTGGGGGAAAGTCTAATGGGAAACAACATTCGTTACAAGCGCATATCCATAAAGCTGTCGGGAGAAGCGCTTGCGGGCAAAAACGACGTACTCGATTTTAATGCGGTTGGCGCTATCGCGCGTCAGCTCAAACTTTTGCATGAAAGCGGTGTGGAGGTTGGTGTAACCGTTGGAGCGGGCAATATTTGGCGCGGCAGGAGCAGCGGTGCTATGGAGCGAAACCGTGCGGACCAAATGGGTATGCTTGCCACCATCATTAACTCTCTTGCGCTGCAGGATGCACTTGAAAAGATTAATGTACCTGCTGTTGTGATGTCGTCGACTGATGTGCCGCGCTTTTGTGAAAGCTATACCTCGCGCGGCGCTTTAGCGGCCTTAAACGAAGGCAAGTTGGTTATTTTCGCGGCGGGAAGCGGGCTTCCGTTCTTCTCTACCGATACAGCCGCTGCGCTTAAGGCGGCGGAGATTCATGCCGACGCACTGCTGTTAGCGAAAAACGTGGACGGTGTTTATTCCTGTGACCCGAATTCCGATAAGTCCGCAGTGCGCTATGATACTTTGACATATAAAGAGGTTGTGGAGAATGAACTGCGCGCTACGGACCTTACCGCCATTACGCTGTGCATGGAGCAAAACATCCCCATTCTCGTGTTTTCCATGAAGGAGGAAGGCTCTATTCTGCGCGTTGTGCGCGGGGAAAAAGTAGGTACGATCA
Source organism: Bacillota bacterium (assembly GCA_023458355.1). Taxonomy (GTDB): domain Bacteria; phylum Bacillota; class Clostridia; order Christensenellales; family CAG-138; genus UBA7707. The sequence goes on along the minus strand of JAEWZS010000018.1, from coordinate 7,716 downwards.
TTCAATAGGAGGGGAAACTGTGAAGACTTTGATCCTTTACTATACCCTTGGCGGCTCCACGAAAAAGGAAGCCGAGCGTCTGTCAAAAGAGCTCAATGCACCTTCCTGCCGCGTTTTTGAGGTACGCAAAAGGGGCATGTTTCGTGCATTCCTGCCGGGCTGTTTGCATGCGATGAAGCGCAAAGCTGTGAAAATTAAGCCTCTTAGTGTTGATCTAAACGACTACGACCGCATCGTCATAGGCGCTCCAGTGTGGGCATCGTTTCCCGCACCTGCATTCAACTCGATGGTCGAGCTGTTACCCGCTAATAAAGAGGTGGAGCTCTATTTCTGCGAAGCCGGAAACGACCCTCTAGCCGACGAAGCAGGTACGACTGCGCTTATTACAAACCGCGGCTGCACGGTCGCGAATTTGCGTTACATTACAACGGGTGAGAAGCCCTCTAGACTGAAAGAATAATAATGCTCAAGGCTTCGGGGATTGTCAAGGGGCGAAGCCGAAGCGCCGCCGATGGCGGATGAAGCGAGACGGAAGCCCAGTGAGGCCTTCGGCGGGAGACGCCTCAGGCACTTGGCCTGCGGGCCTTCGCAAATGAGTAACGCGACCTAAAGGAAGCGAAGCGACTATTGCGAACTGCGAAAGCACCCCTTGACTTCATTCGGGCTTTGACGACATGCGCGTCCGCCAAAGCCGGAGCCCTTTTACGTCCGGTATAGCCGGAGCCTTAAGGCGGGAGACGCCTTCAGACCTCGGCCGTTGGGCCTCGCGTGGGCCAAGGCCTACGGCCTTGCGTGCGTCAAAACGGATGAAAACCGTAGTTTTCGTTCCTTTCAGTCTTTTCCGCCCGCAACCTTAATTGTCGCCGAGGCGGCATCAGTAGTACCCGAAGGGTAGGAGTGCGCAGCGAGAGAGGAAAAGGCTGTAATCTCACAAAAATGCTGCAGGGCACTTTTGTGAACGCGAAGCGAACATAGCCCCTACCACTTGAACAAATAGGAAAAATCAAGTAGAATAGGGAAGAACATTATAAGACCGGGAGGCGACAGTATGGATGCCATCGAAACGGCAAAGGATAAAATGAACAAAACCATCGCGGTATTCAAACGCGATCTTACGGGGCTTCGTGCGGGACGCGCCAATTCGCAGCTGCTTGAGCGCATCATGGCCGACTATTACGGCACGCCTACGCCCATTCCCCAAATGTGTAATATTTCCTCGCCGGAACCGCGGCTTCTTGTGATTACTCCTTACGATCCGTCTGCACTTTCCGCTATCGAAAAGGCAATCCAAAAATCGGACCTCGGTATCAATCCGAGCAACGACGGCAAGATTATCCGCCTCGTGTTCCCCGAGCTTACCGAGGAGCGCCGCAAGGATCTCGTAAAGACCGTGCGCAAAAAGGGTGAAGAATCCAAGGTTGCCATCCGCTCCATTCGTCGCGACGCTATGGAAGCGGTGAAAAAGCAGAAAAAGGATGGGGAGATCACCGAGGACGATCAGAAAAAACTCGAAGATCAGATGCAAAAGCTTACCGACGGTATGATTAAGGATATCGATACGATTACGGCCGATAAGGAAAAGGAGATTATGGAAGTTTGAGTTCCGTTTTGGGGCTTCCCGTTGAGGAGGCTGTCCGTATTCTTAACGCGGAAGGCTGTGCTGTGCGGCTTGTCGAAACGCGAAGCCGCAAGGGTGTAAACGGCAACGAAACGCGCGTGGTACGCGAAAGGGTCTTAGATAGCGGCGAGACAGAACTCATATATTCGGTTTTTAAAACCGATCATACTTACGGGGGATGACGGGGTTTTCCCGCCGTCCTCTTTTGTTTCAGGATGTGGATAAGGTAAGGAGAGCCAAGACCCTGCGGTTTAGAGGGCGCCAAAGCACGCCATTGCTGTGTTATCAGCCCTCGACGTAGAACCACACGCAAGGCCGCAGGCCTTGGCCCACGCAAGGCTGTAAGCCTTGGCCCGAAGGGCTCCGGCTGCGCCGGACGATAGGGCTCCGGCTTCGCCGGACGCTACGCCTTCGTGCTTCTGCCTTGCACTGACGCGCTTTTAGACCCTCTAAACTCAGCGACCTAAAAACTGCAATTATGGATGCAGGTCGCGAAAGAGGAGGGAGTCGTAGGGGATCCTACGGCGACTGACGATGACAAAGACGTGCGCCAAAATAGCAGTTTTGAGGCGCAGGGGTTTGACTCCCCTTACCTTACGGATGAAATACGCAGAAAAGGAGCTTGCAGCGCTCGGGCTTAACGAGTACCTCCCCAAGCATGTCGGCATCATCATGGACGGCAACGGCAGATGGGCGAAGCAGCGTATGCTGCCGAGAAGTTTAGGCCACCGCGCGGCGATGAATAAGCTTAGAAGCACCATCAGGCTTTCTTCGGATTTATCCATTGAAGCGCTTTCGCTCTATGCGTTTTCAACGGAAAACTGGTCCCGCCCCGAAGGTGAAGTAAACGCTCTTTTTGACCTACTGGTAGAATACTTTACGCGCGAAATCGACGAGCTTTATCAAAACGGCGTTTGTGTTCGCATATTGGGCGATGCTGCAGCGTTCCCCGAATCTGTCCGCGAGGCGATACAGAACGCTACGGAGAAAACACGCGAACTAACAGGGTTAAAGCTCAACATAGCGCTCAATTACGGGAGCCGCGCCGAGCTTGTGCGCGCAACAAAAAGCTTGTGCGAGCAGGTTTTACGAGGTGAGTTGAAGGTGGAGGAGATCGACGAGGATGCGCTGTTTCAATCCCTTTATACCGCAGGGCTGCCGCAGCTCGACTTGTTAATCAGAACGGGCGGGGAAAAGCGGTTGAGCAACTTTATGCTTTTACAAGCGGCTTATGCCGAGCTCTATTTTACGGAAGTTTACTGGCCGGATTTTTCCGAGAAAAAATACATCGAGGCCTTGAAGGAGTTCCAGCGCCGCGACAGACGCTTCGGGGCCGTCAAGTGAAGTGAAAAGTATGGGGAAAAAGATCGTTGTGGGGATGCTTCTCGCGTGTGTGTTTTTTGCGGTGCTGTATTTTGGCGGTGCGGCGCAGGGCATAGCGTTTACGCTCGTTACAGTATTGAGCGTTTATGAGATGGGGAGTTTGTTCCGTACCAAGGGCAAAAACGTTTTTTTGTGGAGCGCCTACACGTTTGCAGCGCTTTATTACGCGGCACGAGTATATTTTGGCATGCGAGGCATTATAACGCTGTTTCTGCTCGCGGTGTTTGCAGTTTTTGCTGAGCGCATATTCAATAAAAAAAGGAACACAGAGGACACACTTTTTTCACTTGCGGTTTTCATGTATCCGCTGTTGCTTTATGCTATACTGGTAGAAAATGTGGCAAACCCAGATTACGCGTTTTCTCGGACGGCCATGTTTTTAATTTTCGCCGCCCCGCTTTTTGGGGATACATTTGCCTATTTCTTCGGCACGTTTTTCGGCAAAAAGAAGCTCTGCCCGCATCTTAGCCCCAATAAGACCGTGGCGGGCAGCATGGGCGGGCTCGTGGGAGGCGTTTTGGGTGGGCTTGCAACTTACTATATGCAACTGCTTTTTCAAGGAGATTTCCCGCTACAGCATATGCTTTTTCTCGGTTTATTGATGGGCGCTGCGGGGCAGATAGGAGACTTGTTTGCGTCTTCCATTAAGCGCTGGGCGCAGGTAAAGGATTTCGGAAAGATTTTCCCGGGCCATGGAGGTACTCTTGACAGGCTCGACAGCGTTTTGATGTGCGCCCCCATAGCGTACATATACTTTACATGGATATGCGGAATACAGACATGGTAAAACGCGTAAGCATACTGGGCAGCACAGGCTCTATCGGCACGCAAACGCTCGACGTATTAAAAACGCACAACGAGTTTCAAGCTGTGGCAATCTGTGCTAACAATAACGTTTCTCGCGTAATCATGCAGGTGCGTGAATTTTCGCCTTCCCTCGTTGGCATGAGCGACGAAAACGCCGCGCGGGAGTTAAAAGCGCAGCTGCCTTTAGGCGTAAAGCTCGTTTCAGGCCCTGATGCTGCTCAAATTTGCGCCGCATATGAAGAAGCCGATATTGTCGTCAACGGCATATCGGGCTTTTCCGGAACAAAGCCGTTGTTTGCGGCACTTGAGGCGGGGAAAACCGTTGCGCTCGCTAACAAGGAAAGCGTTGTATGCGCTAAAGCGGCTTTAAAAGAGGTATTAAAACGCGGCAGCGGGAAAATACTGCCCGTGGACAGCGAGCAGTCCGCATTGTTTCAATGTTTAAAACTCGGGAAAAAGCGCGAGGTGAAGCGCTTCGTTTTAACCGCTTCGGGCGGCCCGTTCCGCGGCTTTACCAAAGAAATGCTCAAAAATGTTACACCGGAGCAGGCCGCAAAGCATCCCACCTGGAATATGGGCGCAAAAATTACCGTGGACAGCGCTACTTTGTTTAACAAGGGCCTTGAGGTGATGGAGGCAAGCGGCCTTTTTGACATAGCGCCCGAGAAGATATCGGTACTCGTGCACCCCGAATCGGTTATTCATTCCATGGTGGAGTTTTGTGACGGCACAAACATCGCACAGCTTAGTAGGCCCGATATGCGCCTTGCCATTTTGTATGCGTTGTCCTACCCGAATCGCGCTAAAACAGGCTACGGCGAACTGCGTTTAGAAGAATTTGGAGCGTTGCATTTTGAGCTTCCGGATGTAGCTGCGTTTCCCGCCATACCGCTCGCATATGAAGCGCTAAAAGAGGGCAATGTTTTACCGGTAGCGTATAATGCCGCAAACGAGGTAGCGGTATCGCATTTTATGCGCGGTGAGCTTGGGTTTTTAAACATAGCGGAGCTCGTCGAGAAAACCATGGCACGTATGCCTCGGGCAAAGGTCGTTTCGCTGGATGACGTGTTTTTGGCGGATCAAGAAGCAAGAAGAATTGCGGAGGATTTGGTGAAATAACACCGCAATTGCAGCTCTGGTTGAGCGGAACATATCCGCCCGCATACCCCATTTAAGGAGGTAATTATCGCTCGATGAGCACTTTTGTTTCTATATTATTGGCGCTTTTGGTACTGAGCTTTTTTGTTGTGATACATGAGCTCGGGCATTACGGCGTGGGCAGGCTTCTTCGCTTTGGCATTGTGGAGTTTGCAGTAGGTATGGGCCCCGTCATTTTTAAGGTAAAAAGGAAGGGTATCGATTATTCGCTTCGCGCGCTTCCCATTGGCGGTATGTGCCGCTTTTACGGGGAGGACGAGGATGTACCTAGGGATGCCGTAAACGGCGTTCCGTTTAATGAGCAAAAGGTTTGGAAGCGCTTTTTGGTGGTGCTCGCAGGGCCTGTCATGAACATACTGTTCGCGGTTCTTTTTGCGATCATCGCACTTGTAAGCTATGGCGATTACGCCATGCAGATCAAGGAATTTTCCTATGAAAATTCTCCTGCGGAGGTCGCGGGGCTTTTACCCGGGGACATTTTCGTGAATATCGACGGTAAAGAGATCACCTATTCCTCGCAGACGACCGATTTTATCGTAGCTGCAAACAGCGAGGAGAGCCCCATAACGGTGCTTAGAAACGGTGAGAGAAAAACATTCATCGTGCGGAATTTCTATAGTGAAGCCGACGGGCGCAACATGCTCGGTGTGCAGATTGACTACGCACGCGTACAGTATGGGTTTTTTGAGGCCTGCGGCCGCTCGGTCGGCTATGTTTGGTCTATGATTGAAGAAATGGTGAAATTCTTGGGCTCCGTGTTTACAGGTACCGTTCAATCGAGCGATGTGGCGGGGCCTGTAGGTACCATCAACATCATAAGCCAGGCGGTGCGTGCGGGGTTTGAAACGGTACTAAGGCTTGCGGTTTTAATAAGTGTCAACCTAGGGTTCATTAACATTTTGCCCTTTCCCGCGCTTGATGGCGGGAGGCTCGTGTTTATGGTTGTGGAAGTCATCCGCGGAAAGCCTGTTTCCTCACAAAAGGAAGGCATTGTGCACTTCGTCGGCTTTGTGCTGCTGATGGCACTCATGGCCTATCTTGTCGTGAAGGATGTTATAGGATTGGTGAACGGATAAGGTAAGTCGTACGTCAAACCGGTAGTTTGAAGGCGCGGGGTTCGACTCTCCTTAACTTAAACACTTTTGGGGGAACTGCATCGATAGGGGGTACATAAGCGTGCTAAGAAAAATCAAGCGCTCCGTTTTGGTGCGCGGCGTGCAAATCGGCGGGGGCTCAACGGTCACAATCCAGTCTATGACCAACACGGATACGGCGGATGTTAATGCTACCGTGGAGCAAATTAAAAGACTTGAACGTGCGGGCTGCGAAATCGTTCGCGTTTCGGTCTACAACGAGAACTGCGTCAGCGCTATCCCTTCCATTTTGGAGCGCATCACAATACCGCTTGTAGCGGATATCCATTTCGATTATAAGCTTGCTATCGGCGCCATGAAAAAGGGCGTTCATAAAATTCGTTTTAACCCAGGTAACATAGGAAACGCCGCCAATGTGCGCGAGCTTGTTGCCTGTGCTAAAGACTGCCGCGTTCCCGTGCGCGTCGGCGTTAATGCAGGCTCGCTTGAAAAAAGCATGCTCGAGCGCTTCGGCGGCCCTACAGCCGAGGCACTGGTCGAAAGTGCACTTAAGCATGCTGCTATTTTAGAGCGTGAAGGCTTTTACGACACAGTTCTATCCATAAAGGCTTCCAATGTGCGTGATACGGTGAATGCCTATCGCATGGCAGATATGCGCTGCGACTACCCGCTGCACTTAGGCGTTACGGAGGCGGGATTGGGTGCATCTGCCTTGGTGAAAAGCTCCATAGGCATAGGCTCGCTTTTGTTGGAGGGCATTGGCGATACACTTCGCGTTTCCCTCACGGGCGACCCTGTGCTTGAAGTAAAGGCCGCGCAGCTTATCTTAGGTTCGGTAGGGCTTCGAAAAGAAGGCATTGAGATCATAAGCTGTCCCACGTGCGGAAGGTGCAATGTAGATCTTGAGGCGATTGCAAAACGTGTGGAAACGGAACTCCCGCAGGATAAGGGCTATCTGAAAGTAGCGGTCATGGGATGTGCCGTTAACGGCCCCGGCGAGGCTATAGAGGCCGATATCGGCATTGCGTTTGGCGAAAACAACGCCGTTGTGTTCAAACGTGGCGAGCGCGAGTTTGCAGGCCCATTGCCTGATGTTATAGAACAATTCCTGCAAGCAGCCAAAGAAATGCTGTAGGGGCGGATAGCATCCGCCCGCGTTTACCGCAGAGGCTAGGGCGGATAGTATCCGCCCGCAATCACATCAAAAACCGGGAGCCAAACCATACACATGGACGAACGTCTTGAGAATATCTTTTTACAAAACGGCGCCGTAGGCGCCAAACTTTTGAATGTACGACTTCACAAACGCGATAACAAGCTTGACGCCGCCGTGCGGCTTATAAAGCCGCTGGCAGCTCCGGCGCGTGAAAAGATACGCGCCGATATGGAGCAGCTTATGGCGGGTTTACAGGTGGAGCTTTGCTTTGAGACCTCCGAGGAGAACGCGTCCAATATAACAATCAATGTTCCGGATGTCGAGCGTATTATAGCGGAATGGTGCGATTTTGATCCTTTCGTGCGCCCGGCGATTGTTCCTTCAATAAGGGAATTAAACGGTCAAACTATGACCGTACGCATACCCGAACGGCTTGCAGGCAAATTCTTAAACGAAGCGGACGTTCGGGCGTTTTGCGAGCATATGAAGGCAACGTACGG
>JAEWZS010000017.1 GCA_023458355.1 Bacillota bacterium | reverse complement strand
CATATGTAATACTTCTCGAGCGTTCTTTGCCGCATGGCGTCATCCAACGCAGCTTTTGCCTGCTCGTTTCTTGCAAACAATACAATGCCGCTCGTCGCCGTATCGAGCCTATGCACGGGGTATACCTTAGCGTACACGTCGTTTAGGCGTTCTTCAACTGTATTTTCCCCTCCGTCAGCTATAGCTACGCTTATACCGGCGGGTTTGTTCACGGCGATTATGCAGTTGTCAATATACACGATTTCTAAACCGTTTGCAAGACCGTTCAATTCCTCTTGAAATTGCCGCCAAACGCCGCCTTTTGGGAGGTTTGTGAATGTGAGCGCTTCCTTTTTTGTCGGGTGCTCTACCGTGAGCGAATATGCATAAAGTGCAATCTGCTCCCCCACCCTAGCCTCTTTATTATACCTTTGGTCGCCCCAAATGGGAAATCCGTAAGCACTTAGCTGCAGGCGTATCTGGTGGTGACGCCCGGTATGGAGCGAAACGTCAACAAGCGCAAGGCCATTCTTTTTCGCCACTGTCTTAAAGCTTAAGGAAGCGGGCTTTGCATTTTCTTCGCCCTCACGGGCAATATGGGCATTCCCCGTGTTCTCATCGCGGGAGATATAGTTTATAAGTTCCGCGCTTGCGGGTGGGTCGCCTACGACCACAGCAACATAGCGCTTCTTAGCCGTACGGGAGGAAAGCTGAGAGCTTAGCCGCGAGGCAGCCTTCGATGTACGCGCAAACACCATCACCCCACCCACGGGACGGTCGAGTCTGTGTACAAGCCCTAAATAGACATCCCCGGGCTTATTGTACTTTTCTTTTACATACGCCTTTAAAGCCGTAAGCATATCTAAATCACCGGAGGAATCCGCCTGTACGGGCATGTTTTCCGGCTTTTCGGCTACGAGGAGATGGTTATCTTCGAATAGGATTTGCATAACTCAGTTATACCAGCGCCCGCTTGCGCCGCAGGGCAGCGCGAGCTTGCCACGCGTGATAGGTAAGCCGACTTCGTCTGCTTCCACCGTTCCGCCGAACTTTTTAAGTGCGGTTTTCAGTACATTTGTAAGTACGCTCGGTGCAAGCCCTGTTGTATAGGAATTGATGAGAAAGAAAACAGGTTCATCGCTTAAAAGCTTTACACATTCCGCGACGAGTGGGTAAAGGTCGTCTTCCATCTTCCACATTTCCCCGTTCGGGCCTCGCCCGTAGCTGGGCGGGTCCATTAGGATACCGTCGTAGGTTTTCCCCCGCCTCTGTTCGCGCAACACAAATTTTAACGCATCGTCCACAATGAACCTCACGGGTGCTTCGCTTAACCCGCAGGCGTTTAGGTTCTCCTTTGCCCAAGCTACCATGCCCTTTGCGGCGTCCACATGCGTTACATGAGCCCCCGCTGCGGCAAGCGCACACGTTGCTCCGCCTGTATAGGCAAACAGATTTAAAATATTCGGCTTTCGTGCCTTCACTTTTTCCCGCATAAAATCCCAGTTAACAGCCTGCTCCGGGAAGAGCCCGGTATGCTTAAAACCCGTCGGGCGCACGATAAAGGAAAGGTCACGATAGCGTATATTCCAGCTCTCGGGGAGATCCTCATGAAACTCCCAATGTCCTCCGCATGTTGATGAGCGAAGGTACTGCGCATGTGGCGCACGGCTATTCTCCCCCATTGGCCATATCGCCTGCGGGTCGGGACGAAGCAAAACCACGTCGCCCCAGCGCTCAAGCTTGTTGCCGTCCCCTGCGTCCAATATTTCATAATCGCGCCAATTTGCGGCCAGATACATTTTACTGCCTCCCAATAAGAGTAACATCCATGATGATATAATAGGGCCGCTGCGTTTTCAGCGCGGCAGCCCCTGAAATCTCATTCGTTCTGCGCTTTGATCGGCACGCGCCGCTTATTTTTTATGAAACCGTCAATGACGATGAACACAAGCCCCAATAAAATGTTCAAATAGTACGTTAACATACGCCAAAGAAGCATGGAGGGAAAACGAAGCGACTGCCCGATAAGGCTGCCGAACACAAGGTAAAAACCACCCTCGGAGGCACCTGCCCCGCCCGGGATTGGGATAAACGATACAGCCATAGAAAGAAGCGTCTGGAGTAACACCACGTGGTGTGCCGGATACTCGTTTAGCCCGAAGCCCCTATATATAAAGTAGGTAACCGCCAAAAAGCATGCAATCTCCATGAAGCCGAAAAACAAAAGCGGTATCGCGCCACGAAGCTTGCGCTTGAACATGAGTTTGACAGCCATTTCATAATCGTTCATGACGCGCTCGAAAGATTTTACGGCCTTTTCGTAGGTCGAATCTTTCCTTATGATGAACTTATGTCGTCTCAAAAACGCAAGCAGGCGCTTGCCTGTGGCGCTAAGCCATTTGGGGTTGAGTGTGGCGATGGTTACGAACAAAAATACCAAAACATTAATGGCGTAGCCGACCAAAACAACCGTCTTCACCGCCGTACCGAGATCTGCGATAGGTTTTTGCAGCACGATCATACCCACGGTTGCGATGAAAACAACGCCGAATTGCCACGCCATGTATTTGATGAGCGTAATGGAGGTAGCGCTCCCCACAGGTACGCCGTAACCGCGCATCTGGAACACCTGCATGGGTTGACCGCCAATTTGCATGGGTGTGAGCGCATTGTAGAAAAACCCTACCATGCTGGTGGTTGCACATTCAAAAAACGTCATGTCGATATCTGCTATTTGGCATATATCCTTATGCATGAGAATGTTGAACACATAGCTCATCACAGCGCTTAAAAACGCTACGATAAGCCACCATGGCTTTACACGTTGGAGTGCGTCACCCATGCTCGAAACATTTGGATCAAGCGCCGCGATAACGCCCATCACGCCAAGCGAGATGAGCACCATGAGTATCTTTTTAAGAACACCGTTTTTTTCTTGCTTTTTCTGTTCCATCTATACCCCCGGCATCATGCTCAGAAGAAAATTGGATCGATAGAAAAACGAGGAAAGAAGCGAATTATCTACAAGCTGCGTTATTACGTCGAAGCCGCCGAGTATCGTAAGCACAATGGGCAAAAGCATGAAAACCACAAACAGCGCCAATATCCCGCGCACAAGACCGAGCCCGGCACCTAAAAGCGAATCGCCGCTTTTTAACTGCGGCAAAACGCGTGCGTAATCCACACCGTTTATAACAAACGTAAGTATACCTCGCACGATGAGGAAAATCACCAAAAATACGAGTATGTTGATGAAAACGCTCACAATGGTTTGGTTGAAATAGTCGCCCAGCGTGGTAATGTTTTGATGGGCAAACGCTTCTACCGCGATATTGTGGGTGACCGCCTTTCCCATGGGGTAAGGCAGCCCTGCACTGTCGATGATGGATTTTAGCTGATCGGTGCTCAATGAGCTTATCGTCGTACGAGCGAGCTCCGCGTCCTTTACGTATTCGCTTCCTTCGGCATAATAGAGCATCATGCCGTAGAGCGACTCGCTGCCCTTAACCGCCGCGGACCCAAGGCCCATAAACGCAAGCCCCACAAGCCAAGACACCATGAACGCGCCTACGGAAAGAGCGTTGTACAAGAAGCCCCTGTACAAACCCGCGAAGATAAACAATGCAAATATGAGAAGCGCCGCCAGATCAAGCAGGTTCATAACTTCATAATCCTCCCATTCAAGAGATGGCCGCCAGGTAGAGTGTACTGCCGCGTTTTAGCAGTATGTAGGAATCGTTTAACTTAACCGCGTCATCGATGGGCGTTTCAAACGTAACCGTTGAAAGGAGCGTACCCTTTTCGGAATACGTGTAAACCGCATCCGTGCAGTACACAAGAAGCTTGCCGTTTGCGACAATCGCCGTGAGCGCGTTTTGCGGAAGTCTTACAAACACCCTTCGCTCGCTTGCCACATCCCCCTCATCAACGCCAAGAAGCATCACCGAGTTTAAAGCAGCACTGTCGCGAGGCACAAACAAGAAAAGCGGGCGTGAACCGCTAAACGACTTGTCGATAAGCTTGTAACCGTATACTACAACGCGGTAGGCTTGCGCATTTCCCGTGCGGTTAAAGCGCAATAGGTTTCCCGTGCACACGGCAAATACGCTTTCTCCTGTAAAAGAAACCGTTTCAGCAAGCTCCCCGCTTATGGTAATAACACCCGTGGTGGTGGATTTTGCAAGATCATAGGTGGTGAGCGTATGAACGGGGGTGGAGCTTTCGGTATCGAGCGTGAGCGTCCAAAGCGTATCGTCGTCACCGGAGCGAAATCCATAGTTGATAAGCGTAACCGCGCTTAGATCGATGTCATTGTTCGTTCGCTCACCTTTAGCATTAAAAACCTGTATTGCACCGTTGCCCGATGCGTCAAGCCTATATACCGCCACATGCGTTGCGCCGCACTTCACGCTTTGCACCGTGCCTGAAAACTCAATGGGCAGATTTACGCCGACGATCTGCACGGCAGAGCTGTTGTAAAGCGCATATACGGTTTTTGAAGCCGATAACCGCACGTCCGCGGTGCTGACGGAAAGTGAAAGGTTCTTGCTCTCGTCGTTTAAGTCAAGGTAGTTAAGCTTGCCATCGGCAATATACATAAATCCGCTGCCCGTAAAAAGCCTTGTCGCCTCCGCCGAAAAAGGAAGTTGCTCGTATGCTTTGAGCGTCTTTTTACCGCCAAAAGCAAGCACAAGCCCGACTGCAGCACCGATAATTAACAGCACAGCAACCACGACGAGCACGAGTCTCGTTGCCGTTTTT
>JAEWZS010000016.1 GCA_023458355.1 Bacillota bacterium | reverse complement strand
TGTTTAGCCTCACTTAACTGCGCGTTTGCCTCTTGCCTTGCGGCATTCAACTGTGCTGTACCGAGATCGAGCTCTTGCTTTGCCGCATCAAGCTGCTGCTTATTTTGCGCTAAGGAAACTTGAAAGCCGTTTACGGCTTGCGACACTTGGTCGTAAGATATAGATCCGCCCGAATAGGCGTATAGTGCGGATGCAAGCTGCGGATCGATTGCCTCTGCGGCCGGTGCGAGAGCACCGATTGACGCCGGTGTCTCAGCCGTTTCGCTTCTTCCCAGTGCTACGCTAAGCGCGTTTTGATATTGCGCCGCTTGCTCATACGAGGCAAGGCCGCTTTGATACTGTGCTGTTCCCTGGCGCAATTTGCGCTCGGCGTCATTTAACTGCAAGGCTACATCCTGCATCGAGCTTTCGTATTCTAAAAGACCCGCCTCATATTCCTTAAGCCCTTCCTCATATTGCCTGCAGCCCTTTCTTAGTTTTGCCTTTGCGTCTGCAATCTCGTTTTCAAAGTTTGTCTTTCCTTCGCGATACTCCGCCCAACCGTCATTTAACTCTACTCGGGCGTCAAGTAACTCCTGCTTAGCGTCAGCCAATTCCAGTTCGGCATCGGCGACTTCCTTTTTGGCATCAGCAATTTCCTTCTCGCCATCTGAAACAATCTCAGAATAGCGTATCTTACTGCGTCCGATGCCTGCAGTTTCAAGCGTATCCTCGATGGGGGAGAGGAGTTCCTCGTAAGCGGCGGAGTAACGGTCGAGCGAAATGTCTTTCTCAACTGCAAGGTTCAGCTCCGTATATACGGAATAGGCGAAGTCGGAGAAGGGAATAAAGCAGTATGCGTCGGTTGCACCACTTCCCACGGTGCTTGCGCCGCGGTCGAAGGAGATATATAGGGGGGATTGCGCAATGCCCACAACGGTAAAGCTGTCGGTATGGATTATATCCATAAGCTCTTCACCGTCGCCTGCGGTAAACTGTACCGTGTCACCCACATGAATATCGGTTTTAACCATAAAATGCGGATCCATGAGGCATTCGCCGCTTTTTTGCGGCATGCGTCCCTCCAAAAGAGTGGGCACATTCATCGTCTCCTTGCCGTTAGGTGCAAGGGAGTGTAAGCGCACTGCGTATGTTTCGTTTTTAATAAGCACCAACGCCTCTCCGGAATAAGCGGGCAGCACTTCAAAAACGCCTTCAACGTTTCGAACTGTATCTAAATCGTCCTCGGTAAAACCGCCTGTCGAGAGTATGCGGATATCCATAAAGCGCGTATCCGAAAAATAGGTTTGCGCAGTAAGCCGCATATCGGCCCCGATGGACCTAAGCCCCGCGAAAAACGAAATGCCCAGCATGGTTATAACCACGATGGAAAAATAACGCCCAAACGAGGCTTTCACCTGTCGCAGAAATAGCACAAATAGCCTACCGCGGCGCGTAGGCTTTTTGGCTCTTTCGGTTTTGTGTCCACTCACCATTCTATTTGCTCCACAGGAACGGGCCGGGGGTTACGTGTGCACTTTTCGGTTTTTCCGTTTCGCATAGCAATTACGCGGTCTGCCATGGGTGCAATCGCTTGGTTGTGTGTGATGATAACAACCGTAACACCGCGTTCGCGGCAGGCCTCATGCAATAAAGAGAGGATAACTTTACCGGTAGCATAGTCGAGCGCACCGGTCGGCTCATCGCACAATAAGAGCTTCGGGTTTTTGGCCAAAGCTCGCGCGATGGCTACCCGTTGCTGCTCACCGCCCGATAGCTGCGCAGGAAAGTGATGCACACGCTCACGAAGGCCTACCTCATCGAGCGTTTCAAGCGCGTCAAGCGGGTCTTTTCGAATTTGCGCGGCAAGCTCCACGTTTTCAAGCGCTGTTAAGTTCGGAATGAGATTGTAAAACTGGAACACGAAGCCGATATCGTTGCGTCTGTATGCGGTAAGGTGCTTTGCGTTAAATCGACTTACCTCCTCGCCATCCACAAGTATAAGTCCCGAATCCGCGGTATCCATACCTCCCAATATGTTGAGTACGGTGGTTTTTCCCGCACCGCTCGGGCCGACGATAATCGCAAGTTCACCCTTTTCGATTTCAAAACTGATGCGGTCCGCCGCTTTCACCTCTACCTCGCCGGTACTGTATCTCTTGACGACGTCTTTAAGCTGAATAAATGCCATTTTTCTCCGCCTTAAAGCGGCGCAAACTCGGGATACCCCCGGCGCCGATATTTTCACACATGTTTATTATTATAAAATTATGAGGAGGAATTACAACGGATAAATCAAGCCCGATCTGCCTGTTTGAAGGCGTTTTTTGAAATACTGTCCAAAAACGCCGTGACGAGCTTGTGAAAAAACAGTGAACGAAAAAAGGCCTGTGAGAACAGCCTAAAGAGGACAGTTGATAAGGCCTTTTCCCGGGAAATATTCTGCACCCGTTCTGTTTAATTGCGACAGAATACCCCGCGGTTTTCTAGCACGGGGTATTGCATGTTTAGAAAGAGACTGTATGCGGGGTCTGTCCGTATCCTTATTTTTGCGTCCAAATGGCAAACTGCCTCTGCGTCGTACGTTTGAGCATAGTGAGGCCGTTGACAATACGGCAGCCCGCTTCGTTCGCCTCGCGTAAAAAACGTGTGGACGAAGGCTCATATACCGCGTCAAAGCATACCTGCGAAGCTTGAAACGCTTCCTTGGGGAAGGGGGTATCTTCGGTGTTTGGCCACATGCCGCATCCTGAGAGGTTCAATAGCACACCGCAGTGGGGTGCGACTGAGATGTAGTTTTCATTACTCGGGTGTATGGCCGAAAACAACCCGGGGAAGCTTTTGTTAAATTCGTCCGCAAGAGAAAAAGCGCTTTGAGAGCGGGATACGATATAGATGTGCTTCGCGTTTCGCTTCGCAAGTTCAAAGCACATTGCTCTTGCGGTGCCACCTGCTCCGATACATAAAAATGTTTCGCCCTCAATTGTTACCTTGCCCTCGCACATCAAAGCTTCCACACCGGCGATGCCGTCGGTGTTAAAACCATGCCATTTCCCGTTTCGGTTCGCTACGGTGTTGCATGCGCCTGTGTGTAAAACGGAAGCATCTAGCTCGTCTAAATAACCTACGATATCGGTCTTATATGGCTTGGTGATGGCAAAGCCGCTGATATTTGCTGCTCGAAGCCCCGTTACAACCGTGAGAAGCTCCTCTTTATTCGTTTCGATGGGAAAATAAAAGAAGGGCAAACCGTTTTTAATGAAGAGCTCGTTTAGCATTTGCGGCGATTTTGCCTGCTGAAGCGGTGTGCCTAAAAATGCGAAAAGTTTTGTATCAGGTGTAAGCGCTAAAAGGCCTGACGATATCGCCTCCACATATGTCCTGTGAAACAGTTCAATCGTTTTTTTTGTGCTCACAGCACTCAATTGACCCGAATCAGTTTTTACATGTGTTGATGCAGCTGCAAATGTGGCGGCGAAGTCGTAGGCTTCGCATACTAGACGGCTTAAAACGCCCGTTTCCCCCAGTGCCATCGCCAGGAGTATGGTTTGAGGGAATTCTTTCTTAAATCGCGCTGTGGCAGAAAAAAGTGCGCCTTGGTTTCCTGCGGCAAGCTTTACAGCGCGGGTACCGGTTGCATTCATGCCGCATAATATCTCGTAAAGCTCCTTGCATGTATGATTGGTTGTAGATACATGGCAGGAGCACAGCGTTTCACATGGAAGTGCGTGTATTTTTTCTATGATTGCTTTGGCTTTTTCTGAGGAAAAGTCGTATTCCACGTCGATTAAATCTACACAGCCGCTTTTTGCTGCGTTTAAGAGTACTTCTAAGGCTTGATCCGTATCGCGTGTAAACCTGCCGCCCTGTTGAGAGCTTCTGAGCGTAAAAAGAAGAGGCGTTGCTTTAAGCACTTCGCGCAGTGCAATAAGCGCGAAACGAAGTGCATCAGGATCGCTTACGAAAGAATAATAATCCGCACGCCATTCCACGATGTCCGCACCGCTGTCTTTTGCAGCACGCGCTAAATCGAGTACGCCGTCAAGCGTTTGTGCCGTGGCGGGAACGATGAGCTTTGGTATACCTGCGCCAAGCTTCACGCCGCGCAAATCGAGGTAAGTATCCATAAGGTAAAGGGAGTCGAACCCTTGCGCCTTATAACTTCCGGTTTGGCGCACATCATCGTCAGTCGAGTGCAATTTCTATATCCTTCAAAATGTGTTTGTAGCAGCGTACCGCACCTGCAAGTGACTTAGCGTCTATGTTTTCGTTCACGGTGTGCACGGAGGCAAGCTGCTTCTGCGTCATGCGGATGGGGGAGAAGCGGATGCAGTTATCCGATATTGCCTCGTAATGGCGCGCGTCTGTGCCGCCTGTCATCACATAAGGCGCAGCGCCTGCATCGGGGAAATCTTGGCGCGCACAGTTTTCGATATACGTATACATCCTGCCTTTTATATCCACCAATGCCGAGGCATCGTAGCCTGATTGCACGTCAAGCGTTAGGTCGTGCTTTTTAGCGATCGTTCCAAGTACCCTAAGCGATTCCTGCGTGTTTTGGTGGTGCGATATGCGAAGGTTAGCAAGTACCGTTGCCTCATTGGGCAAAACATTGGGTGCGTCGGACCCTTTTGCCATTGTAAATGCGCAGGTTGTAGAAAGGAGTGCACCCGCGGCCGGGGAAACGGCAGGCATAAACGCAAGCGCGAGGGGTTTAAAAAGCCATAGATTGCCGAGGAAAAAGCGCATGGGAAAGTTCATGGAAGGTGCAATGTCTTCAAGCATGGCGCGTACGACGCTGCTCATTTCACGGCGGAAAGGTGCACGGCGCTCGACTTCTGCCATAAAACGACCGAGCCTCACAAGCGGTGTGTTTCGCGGCGGCATGCTCGAATGCCCGCCTGCTGCCTTGGCACGAATCAGTACATCCACATAGCCCTTTTCGGTGATGGAGATCATGGCGTAAGGCCTATCCATACCCGCCATAGGCTCTTCCATCACCGCACCGCCCTCGTCAAGGACGAGCGCGAGTCGGACGTTTTTCTCCTTCAAATGCTGTACGATGCGCTTTGCACCGGCACCATGGGTTTCCTCGTCAACGGAGGAGGTCAGATATATATCACATGGCGGTTCATAGCCTTCCCGAAGAAGCTCTTCCACAGCCTGAAATTCCGAAAACAGTGTGCATTTGCAGTCGAGCGTACCGCGACCGTAGAGAATGCCATTTTCAAGGATACCCGCAAACGGTGGGAGCTTCCATTCTCCCGCGGCGGGCACAACATCCTGATGCCCCATCAAAAGCACGGCATCCTTTTTGGGGTGTGCGCTTTTGTAGCGGTAAATGAGGTTGCCGTCAAGCTCCGTACGCTCCATTTTTTCGTGGATACGGGGGAATAGCGTTTCGAGTATTTTATGGAGTTCATAAAAAGGCGCAAGTGCCTCGCTTGAAGAATCCTTTGCCGAAGGGGTTGGAATCTTAATTAACTCGGCGAGGCGCATTGCATAATCAAGCGCAGCGCTTTCATCTTCCTCAATCCTCGCGGCGGGAGGTGCTGCCTTAATGCGCACCGTGCGAATTGCGGCTATGGAGAGAAGCAGCAATATAATACCCAGTATACATAAAATTACGATTCCGACTGTTCCCATAACTACCCCCTGTTTTATAAAACACGCTGCGAAATGTGTACGAAACATATATTTAACATGATATTGCGCCGCCGCGCGGCTGTCAACAAATCTACAGCTGACATCACCATTGGATTTAGCTATAAGGAGCGCGGTAAACACGATGCAAGCCTACTCAAGGCGAGCGGTTATTTCGATATACTCGCTGACAAAGAAAGCTAACTAACGAGTTGTGCTCAGCTGTATTAGTAACGGGAATAAAGGGCTAATCGCGTGAAAACGGCGCGATTAATAAGGATTTAGCGAGGTTATTATATTATATATGCGGATAAAGGTAGTAAGACGCTTGATTTATTTTGATGTATGTTGTAATATTTAAGAAAATTACGTGTTCTAAACTGCATATCAAGTATTTTTTATATCTTTAAATTATTAGATATTTGGGGTAAAAAATGAATAAGAGAAACGATAGCGAACTAGTTTTGGGACTAATATCAACCGTTGGTACCGATGTAGATAGCGCGATCAAATATATTTCGGAGCATTTGTATAAATTCGAATATGCTACAGAAGTAATTCATGTGTCAAAAGATATAATGAGCAAATTTGTTGTATCACAACCCCCGCGTTTAGAAGCGGAAAGAATTGAGTATTATATGGATTTAGGCAATAGATTAAGAGAAAAATCAAAAGATAGTTCAATATTAATGAAGGCTGTATGTGAATATATTTATAAGAAGAGAAGTGATATGGGTGAACCTAGTCCACGAGGCCGAGTGGCGTATGTTATAAAATCCATTAAACATCCAGAAGAAGTTGAATTTTTAAGAAATACGTATGGAGACGGGTTTCACCTAATCGGATTAACTAGTAGCTATAATATAAGATTAAGCAATTTGACAAGTCAAAAGGGCATAACAAAAGATAAAGCAGAACATCTACTAGAGCGAGATTCCAATGAAGAAATGGGTCATGGACAGCATACACAGGATGCTTTCCAGCAGGCAGATTATTTTATTGATATTGGCAATGAAACAGATAGAATACGAAAAAGCGTGGCAAGACTATTAGATTTGCTTTTCGGAGATCCGTTTATTTCACCTTGTTTTGATGAGTATGCGATGTTTATGGCATATGTAACTTCGTTGCGTTCAGCCGACCTATCAAGACAAGTTGGAGCTGCAATTGCTCGAGAGAATGAAATAATTGCAATGGGAACAAACGATTGCCCAAAAGTTGGTGGTGGGTTATATTGGCCGATTGCAAAAAATGGAGGATATGAGGATATTGAAGGCGGAAGAGACTATAAGTTGGGATATGATTCTAATAAGAAGGAGCAAAAAATAATTATTGAAGAAATTTTTAAAAAGTTCGATATTGATAATACAGACGATAACATAGTAAAAATAAAAGAAACGGGTATTGGTGATCTTACCGAGTTTGGACGGGTAGTGCACGCAGAAATGGATTCGCTACTTATGTGTGCACGCAATAATATTTCATGCAAAGGGGCAACAATATATGTAACCACGTTTCCTTGTCATAACTGCGCTAAACATATTATCGCAGCAGGTATTGAACGTGTAGTTTATATTGAGCCTTATCCTAAAAGCAAAGCATTGAGGTTTTACCAAAACGAAATCAGTTCAACATATAATCAAAATAAGGTTTCGTTCATTCCTTTTGTTGGAGTTGGTCCGCAGAAATTTATAGATTTGTTTGCAGTACGCTCAATGAAGTCATATAATAAAATTAGGAAAAATAAGCAAGGCGATGTTATACCATGGCAAGAGGAAACTGCTAGTTTAAGAAATCCAATGTCACGTTTCACTTATATTGATTATGAGAAAGCAGCAGTAAAATACGTCAATGAGCAAAGACTTGTTTTAAAGGAGGAAGCAGATAAATATGGAGTGCCTTCAGAAGTTTGTAAGGGAAATACCAAAATCAAGGCAAGGGTTAAAAGAACAGGAAGAATTGTATGTAAAAGTGAAGACAGAAATTGAAAAAGAGTGGCCTAAATGGAAAAAGGAAGCTTATAATGATACATTTGCAACAGTAGACCACGTTGAAAAGCTGGTTGTTTAAACATTGTCATAATGTGTTCGCAATTTTATTTTAACTTTAATATGAGATAGAAAAATACTTACTGATTATGAAACACTATTATAAAAGGAGCCCGCTATTTGGGCTCCTTTTCGTAAAAAGCATGTTACTAAACTTATCTATAAAGTTCTTTTGATTCTTTTCTTTTAAGAAAAGAAACGCCCCCTACTTCTTCAGCCCTGCGGCATAGTAGTTCATCAAGCAGCCATCGAGCAAGATTTGGCGCTCATCTGGGGTAAGACCCTTGATGTGGAGCATGATATCGTTTACCTTGCCGGTTTTGGTCACAACCTTGGCGGGGATGTTTTCGATACCGTCCTTAACAGCCTTGCGGATACCGGGCACGAACACCATATCGCCCGCTTCGTAGTCAAAGGGTGTGCCCGCATCGAGGGTGAAGGGGAGAATGCCCCAGTTAATGCAGTTGCTGCGATAGCGCTTGGTGGCATATTCGTAACAGATGTTAGCGAGGCCGCCGAGCACACGTTGGCTGGAGGCAGCCTGCTCGCGTGCGCTGCCGTCGCCGGGCTTGTTGGCAAACATGCAGGAACCGATGCCGGTGGTTTTAATAAGCTCCGAAGCATTGCCGATGAGGCTTAGTGCATCGAGCACGTTCCCGGCAGGTGTACCGTCGCGGCGGCTTTGTTCAAGCTGTGCAATCTCCTTGGAGCGGCCTACGTACTCGGGTACACGGCGGGAAAGGGTGAACTGCGCAAGCTTTAGAGGGTTGGAGCGGTAGGATGAGGTCTCGCCCGAAGGGATGAGCTCGTCTGTGGTAGTAACCGCATCGCGGATGACGGCTGCGAGGGGGAGGAGCACGTTTTCGGTGAGCGGGTACATCTTGGGCCAATCGGTGATGTTGGGACCAAGCTTCAGTTCTACGGTGGGGTCAGCCTTCTTATAGCCGTTGTAAACGCGCTTTTCGTAGATACTGCCGTCAAAAGTATACTCTACATCGGGTATATTATAATCGATCTCAGTCGCCGCGGTGATGATGCCCCCGTTTTTCGCGGTGGCGGCGATGGAGCGTGCGTCCATAAGCGCGACGGCGGCAACCTGCCCGTCGCCTGGCTTAGAGCCTTCGCGGTTGGGGAAGTTGCGGGTGGTATGTCGAATGGAAAGCCCTTGGT
>JAEWZS010000015.1 GCA_023458355.1 Bacillota bacterium | reverse complement strand
ATCAATTTTAATTATACGCAGCACTGCAGCCCGCTTCAATCCCAATCTTTTTTTGAACAGATTGTAAACATACATAAAATATAAGCGTATTTATATACAATATTCGCTAAAAAACGCCAAAAATACTGGAAAATACAGGTAAGCTCATGTATAATCGTAACATGAGTTCCAAGTTCGAAACTAGGACCATGCAAAAAACAAAACGCAGAGCCGCGTTCTATGTGGCGCTGCGGTGCTCCCGCACGGCACTTTTGTGCATCGCGGGCATCGCGGCGGGCAGCTTTATTGTGCTGCCCGCGTCATTTGCTTTACAAGCAACGCCAACACCTTATAACGGTAATGTCATCATCGCCGGAACACCCGTTCCTTCCATTGCCGTTCCAACGCCTACGCCTTATGTACCCGAAAACACGCCAAGCCGTGCTGAACCCTTAATACGAGACGTGCAGGCACCTGGAACGGTGCAGTACGTTTCGCTTCAATTTGGTGACACGGACGTGACGGTTATGGAGATACAGTCGCGCTTGATGGAACTCGGATATTTTGATAACGACGAGCCTACCGACTATTTCGGCCCTGCAACGGAAGCTGCGGCAAAGCGCTTCCAGCATGTGCACCACATGGCGGAAACAGGTATTGCAGATGAGCTGTTCCAAAGCGTGCTGTTCAGCGAAATTGCGCTTATGTATGTAATGCAGGAAGGCGACAAGGGCAGCGATGTAACAAGGCTGCAGCTTCGTCTTGATGAGCTTGGTTATTACGAAGGCAATATCA
Organism: Bacillota bacterium; assembly: GCA_023458355.1. Classification (GTDB taxonomy): domain Bacteria; phylum Bacillota; class Clostridia; order Christensenellales; family CAG-138; genus UBA7707. The sequence goes on along the minus strand of JAEWZS010000015.1, from coordinate 13,493 downwards.
ACGGCTATTTTGGAACAGCCACGGTTCGTGCGCTCACAGCATTCCAAAAGAAAAACGGTCTCACGGAGGACGCCGTTGCGGACAGCGATACATACAACACTTTATATTCAGGCAGTGCAAAGCCTAAGATCGACCCGACACCCACTCCAAAGCCCACGAAAAAGCCTACACCAACGCCTTCAAGGAGACCTTCGTCCTCCTCATCGCCCGCCCCGTCTTATCCGAGCGGCGGCAGCAGCGGCGGTTCAAATACCATACCGGTTATCGGCAGCGGCGTGGACGCGCTCATTTCGGCTGCAAAAACCAAGCTTGGCGCACCGTATGTGTGGAGTGAGGAAGGACCCGACAGCTTTGACTGCTCCGGCCTCGTCTACTTCTCCCTAAGAAGTGCGGGTAAGAGCGTAGGACGTTACTCGGCAGCCGGCTATTCACAGGTATCTAGCTGGCAAAGCGTTTCCTTCTCGGAGCTTCAGGCGGGCGACCTCATATTCTTCAAGAGCGACAGCAAAACGGCCATAAGCCATACGGGTATATGGCTTGGCGGTAGCAAATACATACACGCTTCAAGCAGTGCCGGTAAGGTCGTCATAAGTTCTTGGTCTGACTGGGCTAACCGTAACTTCGTGCTGGGCAAGCGCGTGTGGTAGCGGCGCGAGTTTAACAATATTGGTATATCATTATCGTATTTGCCTATTTATTAACTTTAGTCTCGTTTTACAAGCTGAAAATTCGCCGAACCGAAGATATAGCATTTTCTTTGGTTTTAATCTTTTTGATTGCATAGTCCAATAGATCACTTATTATCCAGCTTCATGCTGAGTCCAACACCGTCGCTTGCTTCTGAGTTAGAGCTAGAGAAATTGAAGAGTATTCCGTCAATTCTATACTGCAGAGAATAATACGAAGTATCTACAATTGGGATTTCAAGTACTTCCGATTGTCCTAATACCCGGATAACATCCTTGAAGGTCGAGTTTTGACTCAGGCCACGATATTCAAAATCATCCACCCTGATGTATTCCAACGGAAGCACAGGATAAATTATCATCTCCTCTCCTTGTTGAACCTCCTCCAGGCTATAGGCAAAGTGCAGACCGAGATAATTAAAATGTATAAAATATAATCCGGTGTCTTCATCAAAGCCAGTAGTTCCATTTCCAAGTAAACTGTCCAGTCCTTCAGGAGCAAGTTCAAGGAATAATTTTATATCGCCTGTGGTAAGAGCTTTTGAGACATTGTCTCCTTCCCCTCCGCTTGTATAAAACACCTCAGAATCAGATGAAGGCATTACTGAAAGAGTAATACTTCCTGAGCCTATTTGATCAACACTGGAGAATTCAAACATAAGAGTACTAAAAGTATATCGAAGAGCATAGTAATAACCCTTGTCATTGTGTAAAACAAGAAGTTTTGAACTTCCGAGCATACTAATTACATCTTCAAAATCTGACATTGAGTTAAGTCCTCTGAAACTGAAAGAAGAGAAAATAATACGATGAAGAGACATGACAGGTTCCGCTGTAGACTTACTGAAATTCATTATTATATTTTTATCATCAAAATTGAAACCATATTCATACGAGACACCAAGATTAGCATAAGTGATTGTATCCTCCAAATAATCAACATATGAATCTTCAAAATCGCTACCAAGTAGAGTACATAGTTCCTCAGAAGTTAGTGTGAAGAATTTTTTTAGATCGGCAGTATTTAAGCCTTCCGAAACGCTCTCGTCTGTACTCGAAGGCAACGCTGTAGACGACGGACTTGTTGAAGGAGAATTGAATGAAGGTGAAACCGTTATGTCCGTGCTCTGAGTTGGAGAAGAAGTCGGAATATTAATAACTGTTGGTGGAACTTTGGGTGCACAGGACGCAAGAAGCAATACGCTTATAACAGAAAAAAGTAATTTTTTCATATAACCTCCCAGTCTGTGTGACCATTTTACTAATAATAGCACATCTTGGATTACCATAGCAAAAGATACCAACCATCCAGAGCAAAAATGTAATTAATGAAAAAACAGGCGTACGGGAAACCGTACGCCTTTGGCATTAGTGCTTTAGCAAACAAGGCCGCCAGAGGTGGACTTGAAAAACCGCCCGCTATGCGGGCGGGATTAGAGCTTAAGCAAAAACATCCTCAAGATTTGATATAATGCGAGTGTTCAAGCCGCAAATATACCAAAGAGAGGATGTTTTATGGCAAACAGTTTAGCACATACAAAACGGGTGTGCAAATATCACATCGTGTTTACGCCGAAGTACAGGAGAAAAATAATATATAACCAACTGAGAAAAGACATCATGCAAATAATAAAAGATTTATGTAAATGGAAGGGAATAGAGATACTGGAAGGGAGCATGATGCCGGATCATATTCATATCTGGTGAGTATCCCGCCAAAGATGAGCATATCGAGTTATATGGGATACTTAAAAGGAAAAAGTGCAATGATGATCTTTGAACGTCATGCAAATTTGAAGTATAAGTTCGGGAATAGAAACTTCTGGGCAACAGGGTATTATGTGAGCACGGTAGGCTTGAATACGTCCACAATCCAAAAATACATTCGAGAACAGGAGAAACAAGATCAGATAGAAGACTCGTTATCCAAGAAGGAGTATGAGGACCCTTTTAAGGGTAGCAAGCAGTAATCCCACTACGGCTTGAACAAAGTGAAAGCCAGCGTCTTTTAGGTGCTGGCAGTTTTATGCCCTTCTAGGGCGTGTCATGCCACCCCTCTTAGGGGCGGTCATGACTTGTTTTTTAGAGCTGAAGTAGTAATGCAGTGTTATTTTATATCTATGCAAAAAGGCTTAACAATTTCCCGAAAAATGTCGATAATTCATTTATGTGTCGAGAGCCTCCTTCTTATCTCTCGGACGCAAATGCTAGAGAATCGAAAGTGAGAAAACCGGATGAAATCACTCAAAAAGCTGAAGGTCGGACCGAGGCTGTTAGCCGCATTTTTAGCGGTCGCCGCGCTTGCGGGCGTGGTGGGCTTGGTGGGCATCAATGACATCAGCAAGATCGAACGCGAGGACACCCTTTTGTACGAAGAAAACACCTTAGGCATCCAATATACGGGCGATGCCTCCGTATATTATCAAAGAGCACGTTATGCGGCGCTTTTTATTACAGCGATCTCGGAAAGCGAGCGCGGGTACTATATCGATAGGATCAGAAACGTGTTTATTCCGGGCGTAGATAACGCACTGGCGGAGTATGAGAAGGGCATCATTAACGAAGAGGACCTAGGCCTTTACAATGAGGTTAAACCGCTCTGGCAGCAGTATAAAGATAGTCTTCTGAACGTGGCCGATTTGGTTGCCGCCGGAAAAACGGAGCAGGCAGCCGGGCTTATTACCGGCGAGTATTTGGATATTTCTCTAGCTTTTCAGGATACGTTGCAGACGCTAGTAGATTATAACGTAAGAAAGGCTGCCGAGCGTGAAGCGCAAAACAGCGAATCGTCGAGCACCTCCATACGCACCATGATCATCGTGATCGCTGCGAGCATGGCGACAGCGGTTGCACTCGGCGTTGTTATGACACGCAGCATTGTAAAGCCTGTTACGGTCACTTCGGCCCAACTTAAGAAAATAAGCAAAGGCGAAAAAGCTGAATTCATTGACGAGAAGAAATTCATAGGTGAATTTAGGGATATGGCCCAAAGCTTTAACCTCGTGGAGAAGGCACTCTACGAAATGCTTAACGATGTTGTCATGCTTTCTGAAGCGGGTGCTAAGGGCGACCTTTCCGCAAGGGCGGACGCAGAGCGCCACCAGGGTGGGTACGGGGACATCGTCGGAGGTATTAACAATTTGCTCGACCTTACCTCTACGCCCATCATGGAAACGTCCAACGCACTCAAGCAGCTTTCAGACGGCAACCTTACGGCAAGCGTTGAGGGCGACTATGCGGGGGATTTCGCCGTTATCAAAAATTCGTTCAACTCCACGGTTGCGGAGCTAAGGCGCTATATCAACGAAATATCCATTATTTTAGGCGAAATGTCGCGGGGTAACCTCGACGTGGAGATCATTTCCGACTATAAGGGCGAGTTTGTGGAACTGAAGAGCTCAATCAATGCTATTATAAGCGCGCTCAATGAGACGATGGGCAGTATCAGCACAGCGGCGGAGCAGGTTGCAGTGGGGTCAAAGCAGATCGCCGACGGCAACCAAGCCATCTCGCAGGGCGCGACCGAGCAGGCGGCATCTATTGAGGAACTGACCGCTTCCATTACACAGATCGCAGCGCAGACAAGGCAAAATGCGGCAAATGCCAACAAGGCAAATGAGCTTTCGGCAAACGGGTGCGCAGGTGCTACGCAGGGCAATGCCCAGATGCAGGCGCTGCAAAACGCCATGCAGCAGATCAGTGATTCCTCCGAAAGCATCTCAAAAATCATTAAGGTAATCGACGACATCGCATTCCAAACGAACATCTTAGCGCTTAACGCAGCGGTCGAGGCCGCTCGGGCAGGAGCGCACGGCAAAGGCTTTGGCGTTGTGGCCGAAGAGGTTCGCAGCCTCGCTGCCAAGAGTGCGCAAGCCGCAAGCGAAACGGCGGTACTCATTGAGGACTCCACGAAGAAAGCTGCAGCAGGCAAAAAGATCGCAGATGAAACGGCATCCACCCTAATCGCTATCGCCGAGGGAGCTCAAGGAGCCAATACCCTTGTGGAGGAGATCGCGGTCGCCTGCAACCAGCAGGCCGACGCCATCACGCAGATCAACAGCGGCATCGAGCAAATGTCACAGGTCGTACAACAAAACTCCGCCACGTCGCAGGAGGGTGCGGCATCGAGCGAGGAACTGTCCGGACAGGCTGCCATGCTCGAGCAAACCATCGCGCAGTTTAGGCTAAAAAGGAGCGCTTCACAACCCGTATCGGGTGCGCCGAGCAAGAAAACAGCGACGGTTCCTAAAGCCGCAAAGGCGGACATAAAGCCCGCAGCACCCGGCGACTTCGGAAAGTATTGATTCACAAAATTTCCGGCCCAGCCTTTATGGCCGGTACATCGCACCAAACCAAATCGGGCCGCCGTGGGTTTACCCGCGGCGGCCCGTTGTAATATAGCCCGCAATGGGGGGTGTTGTCTCATGGCGGTATCTTACCGCCCACCTCAGGGGATTATCAAGAGGTCACAACTCTTTCATTCCTGCTTCGGCGGCATGTACGCGTCCGGCGAAGCCGCAGCCCTTTCATGTCAGGCAGAGCGTGAACCCTTTCGACGGGGAGCGCTTCAAGGCCTCGGCCTGTGGGCCTTGCGTTGGCCAAGGCCTATCGTCAGGATAAGCCCGAGCTTTTCGGCGGATTACACAGTAAAACCTGGGCCTGTGGGCTTCGCGTGGCCTTGCGTGCGCCGAAACGGATGAATGGCTTAGCCTTTAGCTCCTCTAAGGAAGTACCAGCCGCACCGTTAGGCGCAGGTACTTCCTGAAAATCCGCCGCAGCGATAGTATCAGCGGACATACCCCATATCTTTGAGCATGCTGCCGAGAACCCTTAATCTTTCGCCAAAAAGCTCGTCGTCTTTTGCCAAGGAATCGAGCATGAGTTTTACGTCTTCGTCGATGCACTCGTTGTCGGTGCAGATGCTCACCGTCATCGCGTCGCCCTGCAAACCTATGCGGTCGATTTCCGGGTGCTCGGGATCGTAGTTTTTCTCAAACCTGTATGATTCGGAAAAATACTGCCGCGTGCGGCAATATAAAATGCAAAGATCTAGCAGACGGTGTATGGGGAGCTCTTCGGACAGACGCGACCAGCGGTCGCCCGATGTGCGCCAAACCTTGGCACTCACATCTACGCGCCCGCGCTCGTTCCACTGTGCGAGGCCGATCGACAGCCCCTGCGTATCGGTTTTGTAGGCATTTCGTCCGTCGATGTCGCCGTAGTTTTCCGCCACCACCACGGGCTTATGCTTTAGATGTGTGGGTATTTTTAAGTTCATGTTTGCCTCCAAATCAGTAAAATTACAAATTTTATAATATCAGAAAATTTGTGCATGTCAAGGCGGTTGAGAAGTACCGACAACACGGCGATGGCGTATTTTCCGGCCTTCTAAACCGCAGGATGTGACACCGCCTTGCTTATCGTTTACTTTTGACACAATGACTTTCCTTGCCTTTAAGGGTCATCTGGTATAAAATGTACCTGTTATCCTGTAAACTGATAGAGGGGTAACTTTAGTTTTATAATGAAAGGAGGACCCTACATGCCGGGAGTCATCACGACGGAACTCGGGAAGGTCGTCTTCGACGAGGCCTTGATTGCAAACATCGCGGGGTATGCAGCGCTTGAAAACTACGGCATCGCCGCAATGAGCTCAAAAACCGCAGGCGATGCAATTTTGCAGCTCATCGGCGGGGAAAACCATAAGCGCGGTGTAAAAGTCTCGTTTTCGGAAGACGGCAACGAGGTGGACATCGATCTTTTTGTCACGCTTATCTACGGCGTTTCCCTTCCGGCGGTGGCACAGAACATGATGAGCAACGTCCGTTACAAGGTACATGAGATGACGGGGCTCAAAGTGCGCAATGTCAACATCCATGTGGAGACGGTACGCCTATAGTTTCGTTTGGCCCGCTCGCTCGCTACAGTAGACAGCGGGACGGGCTGGGGGAGGTTTCAATTTGAATGATATGACCATCAACGGCACGCTGCTGAAGGATATGTTCCTCATGGGCGCAGCGCTGCTTGAAAAAAACAAAGCAATCATCGATTCGCTTAATGTATTTCCGGTCCCCGACGGCGATACCGGAACAAATATGTCTATGACCATGCAAGGTGCCGTCAAGGAAATGAAGTCCCGCGAGGGAAGTTCCGTGGAGGAAGTCGCAGCTGCAGCATCTCTTGGCTCGCTAAAGGGCGCAAGAGGTAACTCCGGCGTTATCCTTTCACAGATTCTGCGCGGGTTTGCAAAAGCGCTTTCAGGCGCAAAAGAGATGGACGCACACGGCTTGGCCAATGCGCTTTCCATGGGTACAGCTGCAGCGTACAAGGCTGTTATGAAACCCAAGGAAGGTACCATGCTTACGGTATCTCGTATGGTAAGCGAGGCTGTCAGCACTGCAGCAAACGAAGGTACAAACGTTTACAGACTGCTCGATATCATGCTCGAATCAGGCGAGGCTGCGCTTAAAATTACCCCCGATCTTTTGCCTGTATTAAAGGAAGCGGGCGTTGTGGACTCGGGCGGCAAGGGACTGTTGACGATTTTCCGCGGCTTTAAGATGGCTGTGGACGGCGAGGAGCCGGACGATTACGAGGAACCCACCGAAGTGGCGGAACCGGAGAAGGAAACTATCGGCCTGGAGGATGTCAACGACATCAAATTTGGCTATTGTACGGAATTTTTTATTACTCATTTTGACCCTTCGTTCTCCGAATCCGAGCTTGATAAGTTCCGTGAAAAGCTCATGCGCATAGGCGACTCCGTTGTCGTGGCTTACGATGCAGATGTTGTCAAGGTGCACGTGCACTCCAACGCCCCCGGTAAAATTTTGCAGCTGGCGCTCCGCTTAGGTGAGATTGACCACCCGAAAATCGAGAACATGCGCGAGCAAAACCGCGCCATACTCGAAGCCTATAAAAAGGCTGAAAAAGAAAATGCGGTGGTGGCCGTGAGTGCGGGAGAAGGCTTAGAGAAGGTGTTCACCGAGCTTGGCGTATCGGTCGTTATCTCCGGCGGGCAAACTATGAACCCGAGCGCTGATGATATCGTAAAGGCTATAAGGAAGGCCAATGCACGAAACGTATATGTTTTGCCCAACAACTCCAACATCATACTTGCAGCGCAGCAGGCTTCGGAATTAAGCGACCGCAACGTGATTGTGATACCTTCAAAAACCATCATGCAGGGACTAAGCGCTATCATGGCGTATAATGCCGAGGGTAGTGCGCAAAGCAACGAAAAGCGCATGAAGGAAAGCTTGGAGACCGTGATTTCGGGTGCTGTCACTTACTCTGTGCGCGATACGTCCGTCAATGGCACACGCATTGAAAAGGGCAACATCATAGGCCTACTTGATAACGACATCGTGACGGTAAGCGAAAGCGTAGAGGAAACATCCATTAAGCTACTAAAGCTTATGCTCGATAAGCATCCGGAGGATCCCGTTGTTACGGTGTTCTACGGCGAGGGCATGGACGAAGACAATGCGCAAGCACTTGTGGACCTGGTCTCTGCCGAGTATCCGGACGCGGAATTTGTTATGCAATCCGGTGGGCAGCCGCTTTATTACTATTATTTCTCCGTCGAATAAGCGGGGAAAGATATGCTTAGTCAAGGGTTAACAACCATAAAAGGCATTGGCCCGCGCCGAGCGGAAACGCTCGGCCGGCTGGGCCTTTTTTCTTTGCGCGATTTATTGTTTTATGCCCCGCGTGACTATTTAGACTACTCACGCGAGAGCTTTGCATGCGCGCTCAAGCAGGGTGCACCGTGCGCGGTGCGCGTACGTTTGATAGCACAACCAAAACTTGCACGCATTCGTAAGCAACTCAACATCCTCACTGCCGCGGCTTGCGATGAGACGGGGAAGCTGACACTCGTATGGTACAACCAACCCTTCCGCAAACAAACCCTTAAAGCGGGCGATGTGGTGTACGCCTGCGGGCGCGCAGATCTTGCACGTGGCATAAGGCTTGTAAACCCGAACCTATATGCGGAGCTTCCGGGCATCGTACCCGTGTATGCACTTCCTAAGGGCGTCTCCCAAAAGGTGTTTCGCGATACCGTCCGTGCGGTGCTCGATACTTGCAGTTCGAATATTGAAGAAACATTGCCCGATGAAATTATAAGTCACTATGGGCTTTGTCCACTCCCGACAGCACTTTGTGAGCTCCATTTCCCAACAAATGCGGATACGCTTCGCGTGGCCAAAAGACGGCTTTCGTTTGAGGACATGCTCGTTTATACCCTCATGATCGATTTAATTCGCGAAGAAAGAAAAGGCATGGGCGGCATTTCCTTCAAAACCGAAGGACTTCGTGAAAGGTTTTTAAAGCTATTGCCTTTTGTACCGACAAATGGTCAGCTTTCCATCATGAAAGAAATTGAGCGCGACATGGAAAAAGGCGAGCCCATGAACCGCCTCATACAGGGCGATGTGGGCAGCGGCAAAACCATACTTGCGCTTTACGCCATGTTCATCGCCGTGCAAAACGGATACCAAGCAGCGCTCATGGCACCTACCGAAATATTGGCATTACAGCATTTCACTTCCGTATCGCGTATATTCGGTTCGGATGCTGCCATTTTAAAGGGTGCAATGAAAAAAAGTGAGCGCGACGAAGCATACAGGCGCATTTTGAGCGGGGAAGCAAAGGCCGTTGTCGGCACGCACGCGCTCATTACCGAATCGCTTGCGTTTTCAAAGCTCGGCATTGTTGTAACCGATGAGCAGCACCGCTTTGGCGTACACCAGCGCGCGGCCATCAGCAACAAGGGTGAAAGAACGGATGTGCTTATCATGTCGGCAACTCCCATTCCGCGAACGCTTTCGCTCATCCTTTATGGCGATTTAGATGTTTCGGTGCTCAATGAACTTCCTCCCGGTAGGCAGGGTGTCAAAACGAGCGTTGTGCCGCGCGAAAAACGTGATGCCATGTACCGTTTTTTAGATGAACAGGCTGTACGCGGCGAACAAAGCTACGCAGTATGCCCCATTGTCGAAAAAAACGAACAGATAGCGGAAGCGGAGAGCGCCGAGGACTTATATGAGGAGTTAAAGGAAAAGCTGAACGCCCGCGTGGGTCTTTTGCACGGGCAAATGAAAAATGCCGACAAAGAACAGGCGATGCTTTCGTTTATAAATGGTGAAACGGATGTGCTCGTATGCACCACCGTAATAGAGGTGGGTGTTGATGTAAAAAATGCCACGGTGATGACCATCGAAAACGCGGAGCGCTTCGGCCTTGCACAGCTTCACCAGCTTCGCGGGCGCGTGGGCCGCGGCAGCAAAACCTCGTACTGCTTCTTGCTGCCGAGTGATGAAGAAAAGGCATCAAGCGAGCGATTAAGCGCCATGACATCCACCAACGACGGCTTTTTGATCGCGGAAAAAGACCTTCAGATGCGAGGCCCGGGCGAATTCTTAGGCGAGCGCCAACACGGACTCACAGGGTTTGAGGCAGCGCGTTTTGCGGCGGACATGCAGGTTTTAAACGAAGCCCGCGAAGCTGCGGGACTTATCTTAAGTAACCGGGCGCTTCGCGAGGCCTGCGAGCCGCTCGTGCAGCTCGCTAAAAACCGCCTCGAGAAAAAATGGAAAACCATCGCTCCGAATTAAAAAAATATTGCTTCCTAAAACTAAAAGTGACGAAAGTCACTTTTTTCGTTTGGAAAACGTATAAACATTCCGCTATACATTTCCAGTCATAATCAAAAGAATACGGGACAAATTATAAACACATCACGTAAGGAGGTGAAAACGAATGGCACGAAACAGGGTGATCGTTCCCGAAGCGCAACAGAAGGTAGACGCGTTTAAGTGGGAAGTTGCCAACTCTCTCAACGTTAACCTTAAACAGGGTTACAACGGTGACCTGACCTCACGTGAGGCGGGTTCCATCGGAGGCGAAATGGTGAAGCGCATGATCGCTTACGCCGAAACGAATCTTAAAAAGTAATGAAAGCTTGGGCATAGCCCGAGATAACTAAAAAGAAAGGAGATACTATAATGGCTAACAATTCCAGCACCCTCGCGACCAACAATCAAATGAAGCAGTTGCTTCAGAATTTGAAAACTGAGGTAGCTTCTTCGCTGAACGTCAACCTCCAGCAGGGCTACAACGGTGACATCACTGCTCGCCAAGCAGGTTCCATCGGCGGCGAAATGGTGAAGCGCATGATCGCTTATGCCCAGAACAACATGGGCGGCACATCCGGCAACATCATGAAATAACGATTAGCCCTTACAACAACTGAAGAGTGGGTTATCAATCGCGCGCATGGTGTAGCCATGCGCGCGAATTTCGCTTTCGAGGAAATATCGTATCGCCATTTCCTCGAGGTCGCTGTGGCGGGTTTTTCACGGTTTGCCTAAAATGCTGCACATTTCCACCCTACGGGTACTACTGATGTCGCTTTCAGCGACAATTAAGGTTGCGGGCGGCAAACCGCGATAGGAACGAAAACCTACGGTTTTCATCCGTTTCGGTGTACACGCCACCGAAGCCGAAAGAAAATCAAGGGACTCTGATCCCTTGATAATCCCCTGAGTCGGGGGCCATGCCTCCCGAATCCCTGTAGGGGCGGATAGTATCCGCCCGCGATAATTACTCCGCCTTCAAACTCCGTTCAAACAGACGCTCTACCGCTTTTTGTGGTTCGAGACCCAAAAACAGGGCGTCATACACAGCGTCGCATATAGGAAGCTCGGCGCTATATTTTTGCGAAAGAAACTTCATGGCTTTTAAGGTATCAACACCCTCCGCAAGCTTATCGTAGGGCTCGTTTTTTACAAACGCCTCGCCGAAGCGGCGGTTATGGCTAAGCGGTGAAAACACAGTGGCTGCGTAATCCCCCAAATGACATAGGCCGTAGGCAGAATTTGGGTTGCCACCCATCGCTTTAATAAGCCGCGCCACTTCATGCGTGCCGCGCGAGCATAATGCGCCTTTGAGCGAGGAGAGTTGAAGCGCGTCAAGTACGCCCGCAGCTATGCCTATCACGTTCTTTGCCGCTGCGCCAACTTCGTTGCCGATCATGTCGCTGCCGTAATAAAAGCGTATGAGCTCGCTTGAAAACGCATCTACCAGCATACTTTTTACATCGCTGTCTGGGCTGTCAATCACCATACAGTTTGGGATACCGGCGGTAAACTCCTGCACATGCCCCGGGCCTAACCATACCGCGACGCGTGAGCCTAAAGGTGCATTTTCAATAACGATTTCAGAGAGCCTCTTGCCGCTGCCCGTCTCTAAACCCTTCATGCAGAGCACAAAAAGCTTAGGTTCATTTGTTTGCGCGCGAATTTCGCCCATGAGCGAGCGAAGACCCTGCGAATTTACGCTAATGACGATAACTTCGCCATGCAATGTTTCGTTTAAGTCGCTAGTAAGGCGCACACGCGGTGAAAGCGTAGTAAGACCATTCGTGCGATTATCTAAAAATGCCTGAAAATGCTTGGAGTTTTGCCTTCCGTAAAGCGTTACTTGATGGGAATGCCCGTCTAAATACCATGCGAGAAAAGCGCCCCAGCGCCCACAGCCTATTACACTTAATTTCATATTTCTTCCGCCTCGTTGAGAAGCACCATGTGCACATGGTCCTCCCAAATACCGTTGATTTGTAAATATTTTCGGGAAATGCCCTCGTTCACAAAGCCCGCCTTTTCCGCCGCGCGAAGGGACGCCTTGTTTTTTGGCATGATGTTCGCCTCAAGCCTGTGTAAGCCGATATCACGAAACGCAATATCCGTTAGTTTTATAAGCGCTTCCGTCATGAGCCCCTTGTTGATTTCGTCTTTATCGAGCCTGTAGCCTACGAAGCACGAACGAAATGCACCCATCACGATGGTGCTTAGAGAAAGCATGCCGATAATGCGCGATTCGCCGATGTAAGAAAGCCAGAACTTCGCAGCGGTGCCGTTTGCTAACCGCTCAACGTCCGCCTGTAAAAAGCTCCTTTGGCAGCTTTTGGTGAAAAATGCCTCGTCACGCACGGGCTCGGTAGCGCGTAAAAATTCGCGGTTCCTTAAAAAGTATTCCGTCACGAGAGGTGCAAGCCGCGGGTGGGAGAGCGTCATTATAAGCCGATCCGTATAATATTCGCTTCGCACCATTAATTTCGCCGCCTTTCTTCATGCGCTATCCATCAGTTTACCACAGCACCGGTAGGATGGGTAGACGATAGATTGCATAAAGTATACAATAAAAAAATCGAACCGTGTGCTTTGGAGGCATGTATGAAACAAAGAGCTATATGCTTAACAATTGTGGTTTTTATAATTTTTACGCTGTTTGGCTGCGATTCGCCGGGGCAAAGCGCGGGGGATGATCCTGCTATAGTCGTATCAAAAAAACCGCAAACGCCCGAGGCTTTGTTTACACCCGTGCTTACATATTCGCCTTCTCCTGTTAGCACGGCTGAGGAACCTACCCCTAAACCTACCGAAACGCCCGAGGGGATGGTATCGCTTAACAAGGATTTCTATTTTGTACCGCTTGATGAGTCTATAAAAGAACGCATTACAGGCTTAAGCTATCCGAGCGACGACAGCAACGCTGCTATAAGTTACGACGATCTTCGCTACATCCATATTTTGCATGTGGATTTTGAAGGGAGTACGCTTGAAGGCGAGCTTATCGTCAACAAAAATGTAGCAGAGGAGGTCATGGAGATATTCCATGCGCTCTATGTTGCCAGGTATCCTCTCACATCCGTCAATTTGGTGGACAATTACGGCGAAGCGGCGGATGATAACATATCCATGGCGGCAAACAACACCTCCGCATTTAATTACCGCGTCGTTG